>JASHUX010000121.1 GCA_030039775.1 Alphaproteobacteria bacterium
CACAGCTCGACCGTGTCGCCGGGCTTAAGATAGCGGTCATGCTCCATGCCGCAGCCGTTGCTCATCGTGCCAGCGGCGATGAACTCGCCGGGATGAAGCGTAACGTCGCCCGAGATGAACGAAATCAGGTCGGCGAACGTATAGAGCCCGTCCGACATGTTCGTGTCGCTCCAGACTTCGCCGTTGATCTTGGCCGTCGCGTGCCGCCCGTACGGTTCGGTCAGCTCGTCGGCGGTGACAATCCACGGACCGATGGCATTGCCGTCGTCGAAATCCTTGCCCTTGCCGGGGCCGAAGCCGCCCGCCATGTCGAAAGATTGCTCATCGCGCGCCGAGAAATCGTTGAATAGCGCATAGCCGAAGATATGCTCGGCGACCTTGTTTTTCGGAATGTCGACACCACGCCTGCCGATGAACACACCGCATTCCAGCTCGTAATCCATATATTTGCTGAATTTAGGCCAGCGCACGTCTACATCGGTGCCGACCACTGTGAGCACGTTGCCCTTGTAGAATTGCGGGCGCGTACGGACCGGTAGGGGAATTTCGGCAACCGGCGGCAGGTTAGGCGGCGGCTCACCGCGCATCTTCGCCACCAGCTTGCGGCTGCCTCGGCCCGCGTGTTTTAGGTGCTCGGGGAACGAGCTGAAATCGCGGATCGAACGCGGCACCGGCACGGGCGACAGCAGCATGCCCGTAGCAATCTTGCGATTAAGCCCCGCCTCGCCCTTGCGTTTGTCGAACAGGGTCCGGGCGCGGTCGAGCGCCGGCGAGCCGGCATCGATTAGATCCAGCATTGATCGGAACGCTGGCTCAGCCTTGCCGTCGCGTTCCGCGGCCGCCGCGAGATCGAACAGCGCATCGTCGGCGCCGTGGACGATAGCGATGCGATTACCGCCGTCGCTTTTAAAGGTCGCGAGCTTCATGTGAAAACCCTCCCTTATTCAATTCTGGCGCACGCGGCGCGGCCGGCTAAATCGCATTTCGCGATGGCAGCTATTACGGCACGCGATTGGTGGCGCGAATATCGTTCTTGAAGCGCGGAAACAGGGTCAGCGCATTCGCCGACTCAACGCCACGGCGCATCGCCGGATCGACCTGATTCCGCGCGCCGATCGCCGGATGGGCATGAACGTCGATGAACGGCATCGCCTACGCACGCACCACGCCGCCATCGGCATAGATGGTCTGGCCGGTGATGAAGGCGGCATCCTCGCTCACGAGGAAAGACAAGGTCGCGGCAAGATCGGCCGGCACGCTCGGACGCGGGATCGCCTGTTTGCCGACGACGAATTTGTAGAGCTCGTCCTGCGTCATGCCGGCGTAGTTAATTTCGAGCGCCTCGGTGCCGGGGGTGCGGGTCATCGCCGGCGCGATCGCGTTGACGGTGATGCCGTATTGGCCAACCTCGCCCGACAGGGCGCGCGTGAAGCCAATGACACCGCCCTTGCTGGCGACGTAATGGCTTAGGCCGACCGTCTTCTGGCTGAACGTGTTGGACGCCATGTTGACGATCCGGCCCCACCCGCGCTCGCGCATGCCGGGCAGGAAACGCTGCGTCATCAGGAACACGCCGTCGAGATTGACCGCCATGATCCGGCGCCATTCGGCGAAGCTGATCTGATCGAAGGATTGCGCCGGAATCAGGCCCGCATTGTTGACGAGAATGTCGCAACGGCCGAATGAAGCCTCGACCCGCGCGCCGATTTTCGGTCACGCTGTCGGGATCTGCAACGTCGCAACGTATCGCGACAGCACGGCCACCCGCCGCCTCGATGCGGCGCAACGTCTCCTCGCCGGATTGAACGTCGGCGATGACCACTGCGGCGCCTTCCGACGCCAGACGGACCGCGTGAGCCTGCCCGGTGCCCGACGCGGCCCCGGTGATGACGGCGACTTTGTTGGCGTGACGCTGTTCCATGCGCTGGCGCCTAAAGAAGATGAACGTCACCCCCGCGGAAGCGGGGGTCCATCGCCGCGCGTCCGCGCGGCATAAGACTCTTGTGGCTCGCAGACGCTCGCCCGATGGATTCCCGCTTTCGCGGGAATGACGATTTTCCTTAACGTGTTTCATCTCCGGACCTACGCCAAACCTGCGAGGCGCAGCGCCTTTAGATGGTCGTCGAGCGTGCGCGGCATGTCCTCGGGCGGGTTGCGACCGAAGCCGCAATAGGCAGCGAGGCCGAAATCGGGGAGGAACTTGCGCGCGACGTCGAGCCGCTTCTGGAAACTCGGCATCGAGTGGATCATGCCGAGATAGGGCCGCGCGCCGCGCGGGTCCAGATTGACGAGCGGTTTGTAGAAAACGTCGTCGCTGCGGTCGAGTGTTGGGATATGCACCCAATCGACGCGGCGGGGTACCGCCGCGACGCACGCGTTGACCAACTCGATGGTGCGGCCGAGATCGGGCGGCGAAAAGCGCGGCCAGCCCCCGAACGTGCCGAAGCAGAAATGAAAGCCGAGCGCGACGTTCTCGGGCAGCTTGGCTGACAAGCGTTCGATCGGCCCCAAATGCGTTGCGATTTTGGATTCCGCCGGAAAGCCGTTCTGCACGTCGTGGCCGTTATGGACGGCCGAGACCTCCCAGGCACAATCCCACTGGATCGCAAGATCCTCGGCCGGAATGAAGTCGAGCATCGCCCCGAGCTCGGCCGCGATCGCGGCCTCGTAACCCCCCCTGATCTTCTCCAGATCGCCCGGGCGCGGGAAGGTCAATGGCCGTATGACGCTGTCCACCATCGGCATCGAAACTTGCAGACGCATATCCGTGGGCAGGACGCCCTTTTCGCGCAGCGTTTTGAGGACAAAATACGACGTGATCGCGTCCTTGGCGTAGCCGAGCCGATAGCCCGGATTGCCGAATTTGACCTGATCGACGCCGTCCTTGACCTGGAACTGCCAGACGTCGCCGCGGTCGCGCGGCATCAATTGCTCGACGCCGCCGGGACCGCGCGCCGGCCGCTTAATGGTGTCGAGATCGATATGCCCGTTGAAGACTTGATACGACAAACGTAACACCCACGAGCGGCGCTCGCCGACCTCGCCGTCGGGCATCGCGGGGAGGTATTGCCCCAACGTGCCGCCAAATTGCGTCATCACATCCTCAACCGTAGGCAACGGCACGCTACCGACAAGCAACAGATTTTGGCCCATTTTTCTCACCTAACCCCAAATTTCCGCCGCGGTTTCCATCACCAGCGTCAATTTCCGCCGCTCCACGTCGATGGTGAAGTCGGTTCCGAACAGGTTCGTCGAAAACCCGCATTGCGGGCAAATGCCGATCTGCGCGATGTCGAGATGGCGTGCCGCCTCGTCGAC
>JASHUX010000122.1 GCA_030039775.1 Alphaproteobacteria bacterium
ATCGCCGAAATATTGTCGGGGTCGCGTGCCAATGCCGCCTCGAACAAGCGCAGGCACTCGGCAAAATTCGCGCGCGCGGCACCCCGGTTGGCGATCGCGCGGGCGCGGAGAACGAGGTCGAACGCGTCGGGATCGAGCTTGTTCTGCCCGCGCCGCGTCTCCGCCTCGATGAGCTGCACGTTCATCACGCCGGCCAATTCCTGCGTCACCGAATCCTGCAAGTCGAACAGATCGACGAGCTCGCGGTCGAACCGGTCGGCCCAGAGATGCGCGCCGGTTTCGGTGTCGACGAGCTGGGCGTTGAAGCGGACGCGGCTGCCCGCCTTGCGCACGCTGCCCTCGAGCGCATAACGCACGCCGAGCTCGCGGCCGACCGATTTCACGTCGGCGGCCTTGCCCTTGTAGGTGAAGGCGGTGTTGCGCGCGATCACGAACGCGCCGGGCATGCGCGACAGCTCGGTGGTGAGGTCTTCCGTCAGACCGTCCGCGAAATACTCCTGCTCCGCGTCGCCCGACATGTTCGCGAACGGCAGCACGACGATGCTCAAGCGCGGAGCCACGTCCAGCCCCCCTGCCAACCTCCCCCCGCCCGCGGGGGGAGGCGCTGAAACGCTGCGCGCTTCACGGTGGGGGGCCGCCGCCGGCGCGAGGGCAAACACGCGCACCGGCCGGGCGATGTTTTTGAGCGACAGCTCACCCTGATCGGCGAAGGTGACGTTGATCCGGTCGCGCACCTGACGCCACGCATCCTCGGAGAGACAGATGCCGCCCGGCTCGCATATTCCCTCGAGCCGTGCCGCGATATTGACGCCGTCGCCCATCAGGTCGCCGTCGCTTTCGACCAGGACGTCGCCCAAGTGGATGCCGATGCGGAAGCGGATCTGGCGATCGGGGGCGACGTCCTCGGCGCGCTTCTCCGTGTCGGCCTGCACGGCAATGGCGGCACGCACCGCGTCGACCACGCTCGCGAACTCAACCAGCATGCCGTCGCCGGCGGTCTTCACGACACGGCCGTGATGTGCGGTGACGGTCGGATCGAGCAGCTCGCGCTTCAACGCGCGCAGCCGTGCCACCGTGCCCTCCTCGTCGGCCCCGGTGAGCCGGCTGTAGCCGGCCACGTCGGACGCCAGGATGGCGGCAAGGCGGCGCGTGCTCTCCATCGGCTCAGTATCCGCTTTCCAACGCCGCCGTCTAGCGGTGCCGCCCGCCGATGCGGCCGCGACTCGACGCCAATTCGGACCGTTGCGCCGAGCTGAGAATCGGCTGCAAACAAATCGCGTAACATACGGATCCGCCGAACAATCGGCGACATGGTGTATGGCGGTGAGCCCATGAATCAGGCAACGGCGGCACGGCGACTCGGGACCATTGTCGCGCTTGGCGTCGTGCTGGCAGCGGGTGCGGCGCGGGCGCAGGACGCGGAGCTTCCCAATCTGCGGCCGCCGGTGGTCAACGTGAACAGCGAACTCGGCGTCGCCGCGCAAGGCTTCTCACAGAATTACAGGGAAGTGTCGCCGACCACGCCGGGCACTTCGCTCGACAGCGAGCATGGCACCGTGATCGGGGGCCAGGTCAAAGCGACCAGCATGTTCAACCAGTTCGGCGTCGAGAATCTCTATGTCGGCGCCTTCTATCAGTACGATTCCGGCGGCGTGCATTACAACGGCGGCAATCTCGTCACCGGGGCGCCCGTCAACACCGTCTCGCATTATCGCGTCAACGACATCGGCCTCGAATTCGGCAAGGGCTTCCTGCTCACGAACAACATTCTGATCACGCCGTTGGTCGAGAGCGGCTGGCGCCAATGGACGCGCGAGCTCAGCGCCGATCAGGCCGAGACGTACGAGCATTTCTATTTCGGCGGCGGCGTGCGCGGCGATCTCGGCGTCACCGAGCGGCTGGTGCTGACCGGCAAGGCCGCGATCGCGGAAACCGTGTCACCGACCATGACCGCGAGCGCCATCCCGGGCTTTACGCCGGAGATGAAATTCGCGCTCGGCATGGCGCCGCTCTATCAGGCGGAGGTCGGTGCCGATTACCGGTTCTACAGCTTCCTGCACCTCTACGGCGGCGTCGACTATACGCACTTCAGCTACGGCCAAAGCGCCGTCAACACGCTCGGATTCCTTGAGCCGAACAGCACCACCAACGAGATCGTGTTCCGCGTCGGCCTCGCGCTTGGTTTCTGAACGCCGTCGCGCCGCTTAGTCGGTCGGCGGCGGCCGCCAGCGCTCCATCGCGCTCGTCTCTTCCTCGAGATCGCTCGCGATCCGCTCGCAGCGGTGCGCGGCATCCAGAAGATTGCGTCGTCTTGATTCCGAATTTGCCCGTTGGGCCAGTTGCTCGCAGCGCATCGCGCGGGCGCGGTATTCGGCGGACGGTTCCATCGGCGCTTCTCCCTCAAACAAACAAGCGCGTTGGTCCCCAAGTGCGATGTAATTTTATCGTTGGCGAAACGATAAGCGCGCCCGCGCCGCGATGTCATCCCCTTTTCCGACATCGTGGTGAGGCGCCGCCGCGATTCAACGAACGCGGAGAGGGATTACTTCATCGCCTTCTTCAAGCCCTCGTCGAGCTTGGCGAGGAATTGGTTGGTGGTGAGCCACGGCGTCTCGGGCCCGATTAAGATCGCGAGGTCCTTGGTCATCGACCCGCTTTCGACCGTGTCGAGGCAAACTTTCTCTAAGGTTGCCGCGAAATGCTCGAGGTCGGGCGTGCCGTCGAACTTGCCGCGATACTGGAGCCCGCGCGTCCAGGCGAAGATCGACGCAATCGGGTTGGTCGAGGTCTCTTTGCCCTGCTGATAGAGCCGGTAGTGCCGCGTCACCGTGCCGTGCGCCGCCTCGGCCTCCACCGTCTTGCCGTCCGGCGTCAGCAGCACCGACGTCATCAGGCCCAGCGAGCCGTACGCCTGCGCCACCATGTCGGACTGCACGTCGCCGTCGTAATTCTTGCAGGCCCAGATGATGTTGCCGTTCCACTTGAGCACTGCCGCGACCATGTCGTCGATCAGCCGGTGCTCGTA
>JASHUX010000123.1 GCA_030039775.1 Alphaproteobacteria bacterium
GCCGCCAAGGAAGCCGGCAACATGGTCGATCTCGACAGCGATCCGACCAAGCTCATCGAGGTGGTGGCTATCGGCAAGGAGTTGCTGATGACCCGCGGCGCGCTGACGACTTTCTCCATCGCCAACGACGTGGCGAAGTATTTCGCCATCATTCCTGCGCTGTTCGCCGGCACGCTGCCATGGCTCAAGGCTATCGACGTCATGCACCTGCATTCGCCGACATCGGCCATTCTGTCGGCGGTCATCTTCAATGCGATCATCATTCCGCTGCTGATTCCGGTCGCGCTGAAAGGCGTGCGGTATCGGCCGATGGGCGCCGACGCCTTGTTACGTCGAAACCTGCTCGTTTGGGGCCTTGGAGGCGTGGTCGTGCCGTTCGTCGGCATCAAGCTGATCGACATGATCATGGTCGGCCTCCACTTGGTCGCTTGAGCGCGAATTAGAGGAGATGCGCGATGCGCTCCGTTGCGAAAAGCCTGTGGCTGCTGCTCTTTGCCGTGATCCTAGTGTGCGGGATCTATCCGGGCGTCCTTTGGATCATCGGCCAGACGCTCTGGCCGTTTGAGGCCAACGGCAGCATTGTGAACGGTCCCGACGGCAAGCCCGTCGGTTCGCTCTTGGTCGCGCAGCCCTTTACCAAGGACGAATACTTCCAGCCGCGCCCGTCCGCAGCATCCTTCGACGCCACGGCATCGACCTCCTCGGGCTACGCCGTGTCGAATTATGCCTTGCGCGACCGTGCCGCCCGGGCGATCGCGGCCATCGCCACCTATGCGGACGGACCGAATAAGGGCAAGCCGGTGGCACCCGACGTCGAGACCTGGTTTCAGGCCGACAAAGCCGGCGACAAGGCAGGGATCGTCGCGCAATGGGCGGACGCGCATAATTCCCTGGCGCAGGGTTGGGTGACGGGCGATGCGACGCACGGCGCTTACGTGGATGCGTGGTCGAAAGCGCATCCGGATATCGTGGCGCAATGGGTGAAAGACAATCCCGCGACGCCGAAGCCCGCTGCCAGCGATCTCGCCGTCGTGTTCTTCGAACATTATTCGAAAGATCATCCAGGCACGTTCCCCGGACCGGTGACGCATAAGGACGACAAGGGCAAGGATGTCACCGAAATCGCGCCGGTGAAGACGGGTTCCGATATCCAGACGATTTTCTTCGACCTATGGCGCCAGGATCATCCGACGGTCGCGTTGAACGATGTTCCGGGCGACATGGTGACCGCCTCGGGGTCCGGCCTCGATCCTCATATCACCGTCGAGAACGCGGAGTTCCAGCTCGATCGCATCGCCGGCAAATGGGCACAGAACTTGAAGCGCGACCCGGCGACAATCAAGCAAGAGATCGAAGCCATGATCCGCGCCGATGCCTTCAGTCCGGGCGGCGGTCTGTTCGGCGAGCCGATCGTCAACGTGCTGCAGCTGAATCTGGAACTGAGGAATCATTATGGCGCACCCTCGTAATTCGCGACCGCTTGTGACCCGGCCGCGCGACCAGCAGGAGTGCTAGGGCGTCGAAGCGACGTGCGATGATGCGCGGCCCACGCGTTCTTATTGTCGACCACGATCGCGCGGTTCGTACACTGTTGCGCCGCGCGCTGGCAGAAATCGGCTATCGCGTGGACGAAGCATCGGAGGGCGGTGGCGCGCTGCCGCAAGCAACCGAGCATGCTCATGATTTGGTCGTGCTCGGCATCGATTCGGCGGCTGCGGGACTAGAGACCATCAGAAGGATTCGCGAACGGTCGCAAATCCCGATCGTTGCGCTGTCGGGCCGAGGCGATGAGGACGTTGCCGTGGCCGCGCTGGCGAGCGGGGCCGACGATTTCATTCCAATGCCGTTCAATATTCAGGAGACCGTGGCGCGTGTTGAGAACGCACTGCGGCGCCGGGCGAGACAGCGCGACAGACCGACGGAAATTGTCACGGGTGACCTACAGATCGATCTGCTTCATCGCCGCGTCAGACTCGGCGACCGAAATATCCGCGTCCCGGTAAAGACGTTCGAGGTCTTGCGCGTGCTGGCGGAGAGTCGCGGTCGTACGCTGACGCATCGCGAGATCCTCCGCGCGGTGTGGGGACGCGACCGGCAACATCGAACGCAATATCTGCGCGTCGCCATTTCCGGTTTGCGGCGCCAAATCGAGCCCGATCCGTCTCATCCCACCTATGTTATTACCGAACCCGGGCTCGGCTATCGGTTGGCCATGCCGCCGCGCGCGCCTTAATGAGGGGCTGCCGCCGTGTCATCAACGAGGGGCCTGTTATCCCTCCGGCACGCCGGCGGCGCGCAGGCCCTCGATCAACCGGTCGCGCTGCGCCAGATAGGTGGCGTTGTCGGTCGCCGCGCCGGCGCGGTATCCGCGGATCGAAAAGTTCGGATCGAACGTGAAACCGCTGGCGGCCGATGCCTTGGCTTCCTCCTGCCGTCCCAGCAGCGCGAGCGCCGCGGCGAGATAGAAGTGGGCAAGCGGAAAATTCCGGTTGGTTTCGATCGAGCGGCGGAGCCACGCGACCGCCTCTTCGAGGCGGCCGGTATAAAGTTCGCCGTTGCCGGCCGTGAAGCGGTAGAGATAGGCGACCGGATCGCGCGGCGACAGGCGCAACGCTTGCTCGACATGAGCCTTGGCCTCGCCGCCGCGGCCAATGAAGATTTTTCCCATCGCGATGGCCACGTGGACATCGGCGAGATTGCGGTCGAGTTCCAACGCGCGCTCGCACTCGGCGATACCCTCGGTGGCGCGATTGGTCCACATCTTGACCATGCCATTGAACATATGCGCGGCGGCGTGGTTGGGCGCGAGAGTCAGCGCCTTGGTAAGCGCCGCCTCCGCCTTCTTTAGCAGCTCGGCGCGATCGAGCGTGTAGAACGCGCCGCCGGCCATGGTGTCGACGTTTGCGACACCGACGAGCGCCTGAAGGTTGTCCGGGTCGAGCGACAATGCGCGCTGAAAAAAATCGCGTGCTTGGGCCATGTTTTCCGGCGTGAGGCCGCTATTGAGGCACGCCCTTCCCTGGAAAAAGAGATCCATCGAATCGGGATGCGGCGACCGCTCCGCGCGCCGCGCTTCCGCCGCGACGAGCTGGGTATGGAGCGCCCGAGCCAGCAGCGTGACGATTTCGTCTTGCATGTCGAACAAGTCGGCGAGCGGCTTGTCGAAACGGTCGGCCCAGAGCTGATTGCCGGTCTCGGTGCTGACGAGCTGAACGTTGACGCGCATGCGGTTGCCGCCGCGCTGCACGGAGCCTTCGAGAAGATTCTGTTGAAGAAGTCCGGATTTGGAGATTTTGGGAAGATCGCTGCCGGGAGGAATTGGTGGCCGCCGCGAGCTAGGCGGCCGCGGGTATTCACGGTCGCCGGGCGCGACATCGGCGATTACCGATTCCACCAGCTTGGTGGCGGAAAGATAACGGCCCTTGCCGAGCGCGAACGCGAACTCGGTGCCGATGCCGACGCATAGGCTCGTCTTGCCGGCGCCAAGCGGGCCGGAGATCAGCAGGTGGTGGATTTCCGGTGCGGTGCGCGGCAGCGGATCCTTGCCGACGAGGACCGCGAAGAAATTGGTACGGCGGTTTTTGACGTTGGCGAGGTCGGTCACGGCCTTGACCAGGTCGGGCTCAAGGTTGCTGGCAAAATTGGCGAGGCGGAACAGATAAGGCAGCGCCGCCTGCTGAAACGCGAGCTTGCGCCGGAGCCACCAGAACGCCACGGCAAAGCCCGGCCACACGGCAATCACCACCACGATCGGCACCAGCCAATATTCGAGGAACGGCGCGAGACCGAAAGCCGCGCCCATGCCGAAATACAAGAGCGCGGTCTTCACGTTCCACTCCACGTCGCCCGAATCCGGTGGAAAAACTTTGGTGGTTCGGCTGCTCGTGTCCTTGAGGTCGGTCCGCTCCTTGGACGCCCAAAGGCCGACTACTGCGACCGCCGGGACGACGAATATCAAGCGCCGCCAGACGCCGCCCTCGTAGAGCCAGGGGCAGATCAGGCCGAGAATCCAATTCAGCGCGACTGTCGGCACGAAGCCGAGCGTCAGATGGCCGATCTGATCCGCCATCCAGACATAGGTGGCGGTGATCGCGTCCTGAACGTCCTTGGTGCCGAAAAGGTCATGGCAGCATTGGGTGGCGACCCGGCGGATGCCGAGAGCAGCGGCGTTGGGTCTATCGAACTGGTCGCACCAGGACGTCGCGCCGGTTTGGTCGGCGCTGGGCCGAAGGGCGGCAACGGATCCGGCCAAAGCCATGCTGCGTTTCCCCCAAAGACTGCAATCAACCCGATCAGGCTCCACATTACGCGCGTAACGATGGGAAAGGTCAACGCGCGGCTGCCGATTTTATGCCCTAGCCACGGTCGACGCGGCTTGCGATATAAGGCTGGCAAACCGCGAGGTGAATATGACCGCCTGCATCGTGGGTTGGGCGCATTCGCGCTTCGGCAAGCTCGAGGGCGAGGACATTGAATCCCTGATCGTCCGGGTCGCCGCCGACGCCATCGCCGACGCGGGCCTCGAACCCGCCGACGTCGACGAGATTTTCGTCGGCACAATGGGCGTGTTCGTGCGCCAGGAATTCGCCTCGTCGCTCGCGCTGCAGGTCGATCCGGCGCTCCGCTTCAAACCTGCCACACGCGTGGAGAATGCCTGCGCCACCGGTTCGGCGGCGATCCATCAGGGCCTGAACGCGATCGCGGCGAAACGCGCGCGGCACGTGCTCATCGTCGGCGCCGAGAAGATGACCGAGACGCCGAACGTCGCCGACGTGCTGATCCGCGCGGCTTATTTGACGGAAGAAGGGCAGATCGACGGCGGCTTCGCGGGCGTTTTCGGCCGCATCGCCCAGACTTATTTCCAGCGCTACGGCGACAAGTCCGATGCGCTCGCGCGCATCGCGGCCAAGAACCATAAAAACGGCGCCGCCAATCCGCTGGCACAAATCCAGAAGGATTTAGGTTACGAATTCTGCCGAACGGTCGGCGACAAGAATCCGCTGGTGGCCGGGCCGCTCCGGAGGACCGATTGCTCGCTGGTCTCGGATGGCGCGGCGGCGCTGATCCTGACCGACGTCGAGACGGGGCTCAAGGCCGACAAGGCCGTGGTGTTTCGTGCGGCCGCGCACGTCAACGATTTCTTGCCGATGAGCAAACGCGACGTGATCGCGTTCGAGGGACCGGCGCTGGCCTGGAAAAAGGCGTTCGCGACCGCAGGCGTCGGCCTCGACGATCTGAGCTTCGCCGAGGTTCATGACTGCTTCACCATCGCCGAGCTGATGATCTACGAGGCGATGGGCCTGACCAAGCCCGGCGAAGGCGCGCGGGCCATTGAGGAAGGCTGGACTGAGAAGACTGGCAAGCTGCCGATCAATCCCTCGGGCGGCCTCAAGGCCAAGGGCCATCCGATCGGGGCTACCGGTGTCTCCATGCACGTGTTGGCGTCGATGCAATTGACCGGCACGGCAGGCGGCATCCAGGTCAAGGACGCCAATCTCGCCGGTGTGTTCAACATGGGCGGCGCCGCGGTGGCGAACTACGCCAGCATTCTCGAAAGGCTGCGCTGATGGGCGAGTTCAAGGGCTTGGTGCTGCGCGAGGCGGACGGGAAGGTCACGTACACGGTCGAAACGATCGGCGACGCCGACCTACCGCCGGGCGAGGTCACGGTCGCGGTCGATTATTCGACGCTGAACTACAAGGACGGCATGATCCTCAACGGCATCGGGCGGCTGGTGCGGAAATATCCGCACGTGCCGGGAATCGATTTCGCCGGCACGGTCGAGCACTCGCAGTCGCCCGACTACAAGGTGGGCGACCAAGTCATCCTGACCGGCTGGCGCGTCGGCGAAGTGACGTGGGGCGGCTACGCGCAAAAGGCGCGCGTCAAAGCGAACCAGCTTGTGCACCTGCCCGACGGCTTTTCCACCAAGCAGGCGATGGCGATCGGGACGGCCGGCTTTACCGCGATGCTGGCGGTGATGGCGCTCGAGGATCACGGGTTGAAGCCGGGTGCCGAGGTGCTGGTCACGGGCGCCGCGGGCGGCGTCGGCAGCGTCTCGGTCGCGCTGCTGGCGAGGCTTGGCTACAGGGTCACAGCATCGACCGGCCGGCCCGAGACGCACGATTATCTCAAGAGTCTCGGCGCGGCGGCCTTCATCGACCGCGCGGAGTTGGCGAAAGCACCGACACGGCCGCTCGACAGCGAAAAATGGACGGGCGCCATCGACAGTGTCGGCGGCACGACGCTTGCGACCCTGATGACCCAACTCGCCTACCGCGGCAGCGTCGCGTCATGCGGATTGGCGGGCGGCAGCGATCTGTCGCTAACCGTGGTGCCGTTCCTGTTGCGCGGCGTGAATCTGCTCGGCATCGATTCCGTGATGTGCCCGATCGACCGGCGGCGCGCCGCCTGGCAGCGGCTGGCGCACGATCTGCCCAAGGACAAGCTCGACGCGATAACCCAGACGATTCCGCTCGAGTCGGCCGGGGAGTGGGCTGGACGAATTCTTAAAGGCGGCGTGCGGGGTAGGCTGGTCATCGCCATGACCACTTGAGCGGGCGTCTGTCGCGAATTTTATCGTTAGAACTGAAATCGATATGGCAAATTCCTCGACGTTTTAATACTCTGCTGCTGGGCGGGCGGTAGGTTCGGTGAGAGTAAAAAATCGTCGGGGTGTTGAGATGAAGGTACGGGTGGAGTATGGCCGGCGCCAGCTGATGCGGCTCCTGTCCGGTGGTGCGGTCGCTTTAATTTTTTCCTCAAAATCCAGTCAGATATGGGCGGAAACGGCACGGCGGATCGCCGGCAAGCCGCGCACCGTGATGCTCGATCCGGGTCATGGCGGGCAAGACCCGGGCGCGATCGGCGTCCGTGGCACGCGCGAGAAGTTCGTGGCGCTCGACACGGCGCGGGCGGTAGGGAAATTGCTCGAGGGCACGGGCCGCTATCGCGTCCTTATGACCCGCGTCGACGACGAATACATTCCGCTGCAGGGACGCGTCGAAAAGGCCCAGGCCGCGGGCGCCGACCTGTTCATATCGATCCATGCCGACGCCAACCGCAACCATCGTATCCGGGGCGCTTCGGTTTACACCTTGTCGGAAAAGGCGTCCGATGCCGAGGCGGCCGACCTCGCCGCCCGCGAAAACAACTCCGACCGCGTCGCCGGCATCGACATGTCGAAACACGAGCCGATCGTTAACGAAATCCTCTACGATCTGGCGCGCCGCGAAACCAACAACCTATCCCAACGTTTCGCGCAAGCGTTGGTCGGGGAACTCGGCCGCCAAGTGCTGCTGATGGACAACACGCATCGGTCCGCCGGTTTCGTGGTGCTGAAGGCACCCGACATTCCCTCGGCCCTGGTCGAGCTCGGCTGCCTCTCCAACGCCTACGAGGAAAGAGAGCTTAACCAGGCCAAATATCAGCAGAAACTGGCTCAAAGCCTGGCGCGGTCCGTCAGCGACTATTTCGCGTAGGTCCGCTTTTCCGCAAGAGGGGGGGGGGTAAGCGGGGCCGCTCGCGCGGCATTAAGACTTTATTGACGAAAATTTGCTCTAATCCGAGTCGCCGCGGGCCACCCCCCTGGTCCGCGCGTAGTTCCTCCCCAAACCTTGGGCCGCTGGTCACAGCGGCCCATTTTTTTTGTGCCGGATTACGCGGCGATCGGATCCAGATTGAGAAGGACGGACGAGCTCAACACGCGGCCCATCGGTCCCGGCTCGGATAGCGCCAGGTTCAGGTAGCGAACATTGTAATTGTTCACCGATCCGGACAGATCATGAAAGCTGGCGCCCTGCCGCTTGGTCTTGATCATGCGCGCCCAGACCATGACGGCGTAGTCAGTGTCGGGACGCGACAACACGTTGTGGCCCTCGTTGCGTATCGGATCGAGATCCGGAAAACCAGTGGCAACGTGTTGGGAAATGACCTCTTCCCCGTTGACCCGGAAGACGCCGCTCATTGTGAACGCGCCCATTTCGGCCGCCGCATGGATAATTTTGTCGGGCGCGCGCCGGTAGACGGCCAACAGATTCTTCAAGCTGGGATGGCTCACGGCATCGAGCGGCAGTTCCGCGACCGACCACCGCTTGCGCGGCGCCCGGACGATGAACGCGATCCGTTCGATCGCCGCGGCGGCGAGTTCCGGCGAATCGTGCTCGGCGTCCACCCATTCCTTATCGATATGAACTTGGCGCCGGACCGCGGCGGCCTGGGCGCAGGCGGCGTGCAGCCACTCGCACAGACGCTCCGCGGCCAAGGGCGCGATGCGGCGGCCGTCATGACGAATCATGATCGCGCTCGCTCTCGAAACCGTCACCGCGATCCAGCCCTGCATACTGATCGCATAACGCACCAGGTCGCCCGACATCGGCATACCGAGGACGCTGGCCGCGAAGCGCGCATGACCAAGCGGTGCCGGTGCCATCGCGCCGTCCGCATCGAACCAAAAATGCTTTTCGGTCTCGATTTCCCCGGCGACCGCGTCCGCCATCAGCTTGCGGAAAAATTGGATCAGCCGAGCGTCGCTCACTTCTTCGACGGCAAGATTGGATTCGTTGTAGACGGCGGCCAGGAAGCCCTGGTCGCCACGTTTCGCGAAAAACGCGGCAAGCCGGTCGATATCCTCGGCCAAGGGCCGGCTTTCGCCGTGCCACCAGCGCGAAATCGTGTGTTCGGACCGCGAGATGCCGGGTGCGAGCTGCTTTAAATGCAGCGTCGTATTGGGATGAAGCCGGACCCGCAGCGCCGCCGCGAACCGCTCATAAAATTCCTTGGGCCGATGACCTTCCATGTTTTGTACGGGAAGACGCCAGATTTGGACCCCCAACAGCGCCAATATTACCAAAGCGTTGAAGATTGCAACAAGAGGGCAGGCTACGTCGCAAGGAGGGTAGACGTGAGCGAGAAATGGACAACAAGCCTGGACGACAATGCCGACCGGCTCAAGAGCTTGGCCAGGTTCTACCATAGTCACGGACTTTTCGTTATCGCTACGCTGCTTGGAGCGGCCACGGAGGCTCTCGAAGAAGAGGCCACCCGCGTCCGCGCAACTCAGCGAAGGGAGAAAGAAGATGTTCGACGCGTTAGTTAACCAGGAAATCAAGGGCGTCGGCGCGGGGCTGGTGCCGTATATCGACACATTCGATCCGGAACGGTACGTGCCGTACGAGAAAGTGCGCGTGGTGGGGCGCGACGTGATCCCGGCACTGCTCAGCGCCTTGGCCGATCGCGGACTGGCGCCCTATGTCGGACACGACCTCGCCGTGGTCGAGGACATTTGCCGCCGCAGCGGCGGAGAGATGCGTCTCATTCAAAATCTCGATCCCCGGTTTCACCCCCACACGACCGCGGCAGACACCAACGTGGTCGCGGTGGTTCGAGAGGGGGTGCCGATCGGCTGCGTCGCCTCGCGGCTTTCCTGGTGCGAGGACACGATCGCGGCGGAGATGGATAGCGGCCGTTTCTGGGTCTCGGACCCGCCGACGATGTGGGCGGCCGACGAACGCTGCATCACTAATGCCATGTCGTCCACAATCCGAGCCTGCCACGTCGTGTTCTGCGGCGGCGTCTATCTCGATCCGTCGATCAGGGGCGGCACCACATTAGCGGCGATGATGCGCCTCCATCTCCTATGGGTCGCATGTCATTGGCGCTGGTCGTGGCTGATCGGCATCGTTCGGGGCGACCTCATCGGCTACCACGCCTTCGACGTCTATGGCGCGCATACGCTGCAACAGGGTCTGTGGCGCGACCGTATGGGCGACGGCGAGCTCCACCGCTATCAACTTGCCGTGTCCGACCGCACCGCCTGCGTTGCCGAGTGGCTCAGGCCGGAGATGGGCGATCTCGCGCGGCCGCTGGGGCTGCCGCCGAAAG
>JASHUX010000124.1 GCA_030039775.1 Alphaproteobacteria bacterium
GCCGGAAAGATCGGTCAGGACACCGATCTTGATGGCGCCATCGGCGAAGCCGGCCTGAGCCACGCCCGGTAGGACCAAGGCGCCGGCCGTTAGCCCGGCCACGATCGATAAAGCCCGCGTCCGCATGACGTCCTCCCCGATTGTTCGTTGTCTCAACGATCAATAGCGGAATTGTTTCGCGGTGCGAACAAAGAAACCTGTTTCCCCTGTTCTTTGCCTGTTATCACCTGAAAAAACGCAAAATTGGGTTCGTTCCGGAATTTGGTGCTGTCTCAGTTTCGCGGGGGGATGCGTAAATGACCCCTCTGCACTCCCGACGCAAGCCGTTTGCATTACCGCTCAAGCACGGTAACATGACGCCACCGAAAAAAGGGCGTCTTCCAATGACCGTGTGTATCGCGACCGTATTTGATTGGATTTACGGACCGACTGACAGGGCCAAGGCAATTCTGACGGCTTCTGACCGACAGATTACCGCTGGCGATGTGGAGTATGAGCCGAACCAGCAAAAGATATGGCGGCGAAATAATCCCCGCGGTCAATCGCGACGGTACGGCTTAGGCGTCGTGGTCGGGGACCGCCGCCGACAGGGTCGGGCCGATCTCGTCGTTGATGACCAGGTCGGCGATCTCGTCCTGCTCGGTCGGGTCGCGATTGACGATGACCAGGACCGCGCCATTGCGCTTGGCCAATAGCGGAAACCCCGCCGCCGGATAGACCACCAGCGACGAGCCGAGCACGATGAACAGATCGCACGCCAGCGTCTCTTCCTCGGCGCGCGCCATCTTGTCCCGCGGCATCGCCTGGCCGAACGAGATCGTCGCGGTCTTCACAAGGCCGCCGCAATCGCGGCACGACGGAATCTCGCCGCGGCCGAGGAAGCTTTGCTTCAGCACGTCAAGCTCATGGCGTGTGCCGCAATCGAGACACGTGGCATAGCTGGCGTTGCCGTGGAGCTCGATGACGCGCTCCGCCGGCACGCCCGATTCCTGATGCAGATTGTCGACGTTCTGGGTGATGACGGCCGCGACCTTGTTGCGCGCGACGAGACGCGCCACGGCATAGTGGCCGGCATTGGGCTTGGCGCCGGTCCAGCCCATCGCGCCCGTAAAGGTGCGGGTCCACGCCTCGCGGCGCATCGCCTCGCTCGACGCGAACTCCTCGAAATAGATCGGCTTCATCTTCGACCAGACGCCGCCGGGACTGCGGAAATCGGGAATGCCGGACTCGGTCGAGATGCCCGCGCCGGTGAACACGACGGCACGGCGCGAGTCGGCAATCAGCTTGGCGAGGGTGTCGCGATCCGACATACGTTGATCCTCGCCGCGCCGCTCAGCTAAATCAATTGCTTCGCGAGCGTTTGTTCCGTGACTTCAGCCCCCCACTTTGTGCCGCGCTCTTCATGGACGACCGCGAAGCCGGCCTCGTCGTAGAGCCGCCGGGCGGCGTTTAGCCCCTTGAACGTTTCCAGGCGGATTTCGGGAAACGTGTTGGCCTCGCAGAAGGCGATCGCGGCCGCGAGAAGGCATCGTCCGATGCCGCGTCCTCGTATCTCCTCTTCGACAATAAACCAGCGGAGATGGGCGGCCGGCGCCATGTCTTCGCCGTCGACCGCGACGGTGCCGACGACCGCGCCGGCGATCGTGGCGTGCCACAACCGGTTGAGCGGGCGCTCCAGCCGCTCGGCGAATTGGGCGATATCGATCGCGCGCCCGCTTTCGAACCCGCGCCCCAATCCGACCGTGGCGTAAAAGCGCGCCTGCATGTCGATCATCTGCCCGACGATGCCGGGACGGTAGCCGGTCTCGATGGTCACGACGGGATTTGCGGCGCGCGCGCCGGCCTCGTGACCGTCGGCGAGCCGGTCCGCGTAGCGGCGTATCCCTTCCGCGATCGTGATTGCCGCGCGCGGCGGCAGTCCCGCCAAGGCGCGCGCCACCCGGTCGCGCGCGAAGCGATCGATCTTCGCCATTGTCCGCTTGCCGCGCGGCGTCAGCGCCAGATGCTTGACGCGGTTGTCGTCCGCATCGACTTTTTCGCGAAGCTCGCCGGCGGCCACGAGCTTCTGCACCAGCCGGCTGACGCTCGACTTTTCCAGACGCAACAGGGCGCTCAGTTGCGATGCGGTCACGCTGCCGCGCGCGCCGATCTCCAGAATGGCATGCACCGCGGACGCCGAATAATCCGTCCCCGCGATGGTCGGGCTCATAAAGCCGAGCTCGCGGACCATGCGGCGCGAGGCGTCGCGGATCGGTTCGATCAGGGCGTCGTTTCGGTTCGGGGTCGGCGTGACCATATAAGTTGTATCATACAACTTATATCCGTTTCGGCCAGCGTCGCCGTTCGTTGTCGTCGGTGTCTTGGGGTAACGCCTTAGAACACGCCGGGATAGGCGCCGCCGTCGAGCAGGATGTTTTGACCGTTGATGTAGCCGGCGTGGTCGCTGCACAGGAACGCGCAGACGGCGCCGAACTCTTCCGGCCGCCCGATACGCTTCGCCGGGTTGGCCTGTTCCGCGCGCCGCCACGCCTCCGCGACGTCGATGCCTTGGTTCTTGGCGGTGGTTTCGATGAATCCGCGCGAGCGGTCGGTGTCGAATACGCCCGGCAGCAGATTGTTGACGGTGATGCCGTCGGCGGCGACCTCGCGCGCCAACCCGGCGATGAATCCGGTCAGGCCCGACCGGGCGCCGTTCGACAGGCCGAGCAACGGGATCGGCGCCTTGACGGCGCCCGAGGTGATGTTGACGATTCGGCCCCATTTCCGCGCCGCCATCGGGCCGATCGCCGCCTTGATGAGCATGATCGGCGCCAGCATGTTGGCATTGAGCGCGTCGCGCCACGGTCCTTCGTCCCAATCGCGGAAGTTCCCCGGCGGCGGTCCGCCCGCGTTGTTGATCAGGATGTCCGTGTCGGGGCACGCCGCGAGCAGCGCACCGCGGCCGCCCGCCTCTCGGACATCCGCCACGACGCCTTGCACCGTGACCTCCGAGGCGGCCCGTATCTCCGCCGCGGTGCGATCCAGCCGCTCCTTGTCGCGGCCGTTGATGACGACATGAACGCCGGCCAACGCGAGCGCCATGGCGCAGGCCTTGCCGAGTCCTTTGCTCGAACCGCAGACAATGGCGTTGCGGCCTTTTATCCCGAGATCCATCGGTCGATCCTCACCATGTTATTCACGGGACGCGGTGCCGGCGGCCGCTCCGGAGACCGCAAAGGCGCCGTAATCGTCGCGGGCCTGATCGGAATCGTTGTCGAACGACAAGCCGGGCATCGCCTTGCCCTGCATGATGTTCCAGTCGTCGTAATCGCTCGCATCGTCCCAGGTGATCGAGTTGGAGAGCCAACTGTAGCGCGCCAGGCCCGCCCGGCGCACGGCGTCGCACACCGGGCCGGAACCATACACGCCGACGGCATACGTGGCGCCGCCG
This sequence comes from Alphaproteobacteria bacterium, assembly GCA_030039775.1. Classification (GTDB taxonomy): domain Bacteria; phylum Pseudomonadota; class Alphaproteobacteria; order ATCC43930; family CGMCC-115725; genus JAATGI01. The sequence continues at coordinate 3,431 of JASHUX010000124.1, forward strand.
CCGCCCGCCGCCGCGAGACCGGCGCCGACGCCGCGAAAATAGTCGAGGATTGCGGCAAGATCGTCCGCCTGGGCGTGGAAATCGACGGCGAAATAAATGGCGCTGCCCGGCGGCTGCCCGACGCCGCGCGCCTCGGCATAGGCCGTCTGCGCGTCGCTATAGCCGCCCTGGTACGTGAAGTGGGTCCGGTCGGGCGTATGATATTCATAGACCGCGACGATCTTCAGGCCCGCCGACGACAAGCGCCGCGCCTCGGCCGGCGACAGCGGCGGCCACGAGGAATCCGGGTCGCGATAATAGCGGGCGACGAACTCGACCGGCGCGCCCCTCAGCTCGTTCAGGACATCGCTTGCGTCGGTCGGCATGTCGATTCCTTGGCCCGCCGCGCTGCTCGGCGGCACTGCCGGCGGCGGCGATACGCTCGGCGTGCGGCCGCACGCGGCGAGGATCAAAACCGGGAAAATCGCCGCCAATCTCGGGAGCTTCAACGTGCTGATCCTTCAACGTCCGGCAAGGGCGCATCCGCTGCCGCCGATGAGCATCCCCATTCGCCCTGTGTCGCATCCGAGGCAAGCGGAAAAATGCCGTGCTCCGGCGGCAGATCGCCACTAGGGTGAAGAAAATGAAAAGCGTGGGGGACGATGGCGCAAGACATCCCGGTTTATGAGGGCGACATGTGGGGGCGCGACGCGGTCTTGAACGCGCGCGCCACCGACGACGCGATCCGCGAGCTGGCGCCGGTGGTATGGCTCGCCCGCGAGAATGTGGCCATCATCGGCCGTCACAGCCACGTCACCGCGGGCCTGACCGACTGGCATTCCTTCTCGAGCCGCTCACGGCCGTGGGACGATCCGAATTCGGGGCGGCGGGGGATCCTCCTTACGGACGATCCGCCGCGCCACACGGAATTGCGCAAGGTAATGGCCAAGGTGCTGGCGCCGGCGCGGTTGCAGGAATGGTTCGCTGAATTCACCCGCGTCGCCGACGCGCTAGTGAGCCAGCTTGTGACGCGCGCCGGCGCGGTCGTCGACGCCAATACCGATCTGACGCAGCACTTTGTCCATCGCGTGCTGCCCGATCTGCTCGGCATGCCGAAAGAGGGCCGCGAGCATATCCGCTCGTTCGGCAATATCGGCTGGGCGATGCTCGGGCCGC
>JASHUX010000125.1 GCA_030039775.1 Alphaproteobacteria bacterium
ACGCGCTTGCCGGCGATCTGGCTTTTGTTGACGTTGTGCTTGAGCTTGACCCCGAGATGGCGGATCTGATCGGTCGGTTCGATGAAGGTACGGCCGACATAGTGATTGCGGATGATGCCAAGCTCAAAGGGCAGGCCGCATTCGGCGGCATAGCCGATCGCGGCCGGCACGCCCGAATCCGGCACCGGAATCACCAGGTCGGCCGGGACATGGCTTTCGCGCGCGAGTTGGGCGCCGATGCGCTTGCGCGTCTCATAGACGCCGATGCCGTCCACGATGCTGTCGGGGCGCGCGAAGTAAATGTATTCGAAGACGCAAAGCCGCTTACGTTCGGGCTCGAAGGGCTTGTGGCTATGGATGCCGTGATCGTCGATGACGATCAGCTCGCCGGCTTCGACATCGCGCTCGAATGTGGCACCGATAATATCGAGCGCGCAGGTTTCGGACGCCAGAATCCAGGCCTCCCCCAATCGGCCCAGCACCAATGGCCGCACGCCCATCGGATCGCGCACGCCGATGAGGCCGTGCTGAGTCAGCGCGGCGAGCGAATACGCGCCCTCGACCTGACGAAGCGCATCGGTGATGCGTTCTTCGACGTTGTCCTTTAGGCTGGTCGCGATGAGATGGACGATGACCTCGGTATCGGAGGTCGACTGGAACAAGCTGCCGCGGCGCACCAGTTGGCGGCGCAGATGATAGGAGTTGGTCAGGTTGCCGTTATGGCAAATAGCGAGGCCGCCGAACTCAAAATCGGCGAAGAGCGGCTGAACGTTGCGGAGCGCGACCTCGCCCGTCGTGGCGTAGCGGACATGGCCGATGGCCGCCTTGCCAGGTAGGCGCTGGATCACTTCCTTGGCGCTGAAATTCTCGCCGACCTGACCCAGACCGCGATGTGCATGGAATTGCTCGCCGTCATAGCTCACGATGCCCGCCGCCTGTTGCCCGCGATGCTGAAGGGCATGGAGGCCAAGAGCCACTAGCGCCGCGGGTTCCGGGTGACCGTAGACGCCGAACACGCCGCATTCTTCATGCAACCGGTCGTCGTCAAAAGGATCTGTGGTGACCATGGTTCCGCCCGTTTCGATATGGGCATTGCATACTGGTTTTGCAGCCGGAGCGGTCACTGCTGTTGGCCCTGCTGCTGCTGTTGCTGGTTAATCAGCCGGTCCATGTCCGCGCGGTCTTGCGGCTTGTAACTCGGCGCCGGGTTGACGGGCTGCGTGCTTGGCTTGGGCGAGGATAGCGCGCGGGCGGCCGCATCGGCCGAGGGCGACGACGGGCTCGGCGTCGGTTCGCGGGCGACCGTCGTTTTCGCTTGCTCTCGCCACTTCGCCGGCACCAACGACTCAAGAATGTCCGCTCCTGCCTGGAGGAATGGACGGCTGCGCGCCTCATTCACCCATTTCGGTTCCGATTTGTCGGGGAAATACCAATTGAGCGCAATGAACCCGAGCGACACCAGCACGACGCCGCGCACAATGCCGAACAATAGGCCAAACAGCCGATCGAACGAAGACATGCCGCTTTGCGACACGCGCTTGGAAATGCTGCCGGTGATGATCGACAGGATGATCAGCGCGATCAAAAAAACCGCGGCGCCGGCCGCGATATTGGCGATCGGTCCCTTGGGCAGGAACCGCTCGGCAAAGGGCACGACATAGATATAACCATAGAAGGTAATGAGACCGGCGCCGAGCCATGCCACGATCGCCAAGAGCTCGCGCACGAAGCCGCGCATATATGCAAAGCCCGCCGACAGCAGGATCACCAGGATGACGACGATATCGAGCGTATTCATCTTGCCTGCCGCCGGACCGGCATCACGACCCCTCCGTTATCCGTGTTGTCCATGAAGCGCTCGACGAGCTGACGCACGTGACGAACTTCGGCGACGCGTAGGATGCTCTCACCGCTATGTCGCGCCGGCGTATAGGCATTGAGAAAACCGAGTTTTGCCGCTTCGCGCAGGCGGGCTTCGGCTTGGCCGACTGGCCGTACTTCGCCGGAGAGGCCGATTTCGCCGAAAATCACGGTCTTGTCCGCGACCGGCTCATGCGACAACGCCGAAAGCAGGGCCGCCGCCGCCGCCAGATCTGCCGCAGGCTCGTTGATACGCAGACCACCGGCGACGTTCAGGTAGACATCGCGCGCGCCGATGGCGACGCCGCAACGCGCCTCCAGCACGGCCAACAACATAGCGAGCCGATTGCCGTCCCAACCCACCACGGCGCGGCGGGGCGTGCCCAAGGGAGACGGCGCGATCAACGCCTCGATCTCCACCAGCACCGGGCGCGTACCTTCCATACCCGCAAATACGGCGGTCCCGCTGACCGGACCTGGGCGCTGCGCCAGGAACAGCGCGGACGGGTTGGCGACTTCCGCAAGGCCGCGATCCGTCATTTCAAAGACACCAATCTCGTCGGTCGGCCCATAGCGGTTCTTGACGGCGCGCAGAATGCGGAACTGGTGACCGCGATCGCCCTCGAAGTAAAGCACACTGTCGACCATATGCTCCAACACGCGCGGGCCGGCGATCATGCCTTCCTTGGTGACGTGGCCGACCAAGAACAGGGTAAAGCCGCGCGCCTTCGCCAGCCGGATCAGTTCCTGCGCCGAGGCGCGGACCTGGCTCACAGTGCCTGGCGCGGCGTCGATGTTGTCGACATAAGCGGTCTGGATGGAATCGATCACAACGATTTTCGGGCCGCGGGCGTGATCGAGCGTGACGGCAATGTCGCGGACGCTGGTTGCCGCCGCGAGTTGCACCGGCGCACCCGTAACGCCGAGCCGCGCGGCGCGTAGACGCACTTGGTCAAGCGATTCTTCGCCCG
>JASHUX010000126.1 GCA_030039775.1 Alphaproteobacteria bacterium
CAAGGTCGATTGGGCCTTCACCTTTGCGGCGGCGGCCTACAATTTGGTTCGGCTGCCCAAGCTGATGGCACAGACCGCGACATGACGAAGCGCACCCTCGGCACCGCTGCCCGTCTCGTCGGTCACCTCTTCATCCACAAAGGCGACGATTCAGGCTTCGTCGCCGAACACGAATGACTTCTTCAACAGCCTGCTAGGGCGCACCCCGCGGTCTTCGGGTCAGGGGCTTTGCCCGGTCCGCGGTTTCCCCGGCTTTCGTCCGCTCCGCTCCCTGCAAGCCGGGTGATCCCTCTCCGCGTCCCGCCCCTCCGCCCGCGAGGCCCCGCACCCTTTCCGGCCTGCGTCGAGGCCGCATCGGGCGGCCTCTTTCAGCGGAAAGGGACTCATCATGCCAACCGAAAAAACCGACCTCTACACGCGCGTCACCAATCGCATCGTCGCCGATCTCGAACGCGGCGTCCGCCCCTGGCTCAAGCCGTGGAACGCCGAACACGCCGCCGGGCGCATCACGCGGCCCTTGCGTCACAACGGCCAGCCTTACCGCGGCATCAACATTGTGATGCTATGGGGCGAGGCGATGGACAAGGGTTACGCCTGTCCGATCTGGATGACGTATCGGCAAGCGCTCGAACTCGGCGGCCAGGTCCGCAAGGGCGAGCATGGCAGCCTGGTCGTCTATGCCGACCGGCTGACGCGGACCGAGATCAGCGATGCCGGCGAAGAGACCGAGCATTCGATCCCGTTCCTCAAGGGCTACACCGTCTTCAATTGCGAGCAGATCGACAATCTGCCGGCGCACTACACGGCGCCCGCAGCGCCGGTGGCCGATCCCGTCGCGCGCATCGTCCACGCCGAAGAATTCTTCCGCCGCACCGGCGCCGACATCCGCTTCGGCGGCAACCGCGGCTTCCTGGTCATCACTGTTTCATCTCGCTTGCGGATCGATGTGCGACCGACGCTTCGGCGACTATGCGTTCCGGCGCTGTTGCAGTACCCTTCCGAGGGAGCATGGCGGATCGATCAAAGCCCTTTGTCATATGGCCACGCACCCGGGAGGGCTATCTCGCGGGACAGACGCACACCCTCATTTACGTTGCGATGCCAAACAAAGACGGCAGCTTGCGGGTCGCCGTCGGTTTCCCGCTCGATAAATCTCTCGACGAGATGAACGCTTCCGACTTCGACCTCGTCGGTCCGACGGTCGATGGCGAATCTGCTTTTCGTGAACGCGTGACGGCCCTCGCGATCAATGAGCACGAATCGCTGGCCCAAAAGCCCCGCGACCTTGCGCCGGGCGGGTCAACCCCCTGGGGCCCGGCTCAGCAGTCAAAGATCTTCGCCGCGGGCGTCACCTATCACGAAACGGCGTCTCACGAAGGCTATCAGCTCGATGCGCGCCGCAACACGCTTGTTCATGCAGCCTATCGCAACAGCGATGGCTGGTACGAAGGCGATGCCGAATGGGCCAAGGTCGCGGTGACGTTTCCGGCGCTTTTGCCGGTCGAGCTTGAAACCGCCGACGAGACGCTGCGGGAAAACTTCAGCGAGGCGTATGAAGCCGTTAACCGCGTCGAAGCTCGTTCCGCCCGGCCACAAGCGAAACGCGATACGCCGCCGCGTACCGCCACGCAAGAACGCGCGGCCATGCGCCAACTCGATTTGCCGTCCTATGCCGCCGAAAAACACGGGTACGCGATCGAATGGCGCGACGGCAGTCACCGCCGCGCCACTTTGCGGAAAGACGATGAGGAGCTCGTTGCGAACAAAGACAAAGAGGGCGCGTGGTCATACGACAGCCGCACCAAAGGCGGCGACCATGGGGACATTCTGGATTTTGAGATTCATCGCGGCGCCAAATCGCTTGCGACCGCACGTCGGCGCGTCGGCCCCGAACTTGCCCGCGCCGATCATGAGCGGAGCCTCAGCACAATAGACGGTTCAGTTCCGTTGAAACCCGACACGCTCGACCCGGACGATCCTCACCCAAGTCCGAGCCATCGGGACCTGCGAGGACGCGGACGGTAGGATGGCCGACCTATTTTCTTCGACGCCTGATAGAGAGTCACCGAACGACGCTAGCTCGATCCTATTTGGCTCTCCCGACAAAAGTCGGATGCCGCAGGCAGCGATCGACGAGAAAACGCATCGTGGCAAATTTTTACGCCTGGTTCACGACGAAGCCCCCTGCTTGCTCGAAGGGCCGTACGACGCAGTTGGCCCTAGCAGGGATGGAACTCGTTATGCTCCGCTAGCTTTCCCCATGAAGTAGAGTTCGCTTGTTATGCCTGCGAGATCTTCGGCGCTGCTGGCATAGACGTGCCGACCCAACCTGGCCTCAACGCGCTCGTAGAGGTGATAGGGTTCGAGTTCACGATCGGTTAGAAGGATCACTCGTTGCTGGTAGGGACCGTTCAACGTCTTCGCTAGCGCGACCTCCTCGTCTGAAAATATTGCCAGCTTCGCAAACAGAATGTACGTGTCAAAACGATTCTTAGGAAATGCGTCCGCGACGCGCCTCATGTGATCGACGTCGTTCGCGTCGATCGCACCACCCCGATCCTTGCATTCGCCGATGATCACCTGCGCGAGGTCAGGATAGGTGCGGGGAAGAACGACAAAGAAATCGGTTTCGCAGACGGGCAACCCGGTTCCGGGCTTAGGAGCGAGATCGAACGACGGCAGGTAAACGCCTTCATGGAACAGTGATTGCACGTTGATCGACAGTTGTTGCAGCAACAACGCCACCGGCACAGCGCCTTGCGCGTTGCGTTCGATGCCGAGTACGCCCGTGCGTCGATAACGATATTCGCTTCCCACCAGTTGGCGCGTCGCGTCGTACTCGGCGCCGCAAAGCTCGCAGACGTTGCGCTGACGGAGCTGATCGAGCGGAATCCAGCTCGCCAGCTTGCAAGATGGACAGGTCAGTTCCGATCCAATGCGGAACAGATTTTTCGCGACGAGATGGGCGAAGACCATATCCGGCGTGAGTTTCGTTCCATGCGTTCGGGGCTCGATGTAGAGATCGGTGTAGTCCGCGAAATTCGCCGACGGATTATCGGGATCACGTTTGCCGATAAGTTGCAAGGCCGCGCGTCGCGTGAAACTTTCGCGAGGGCCGTAGGTCCGAATGAGCCGGCGCACGCCCGGAATCTTGAACGGGCGCGCACCATCGACGCCACCGAGGCGCGAGATCAGTTGCCGCGTGATCAGGCCGGCGGGGCTCGGCTTCGCCGCGAATCCGCTTAAGTCGAAGATCCTCTCGGCAAGGTCGCCGACCGGCATCGCTCT
>JASHUX010000127.1 GCA_030039775.1 Alphaproteobacteria bacterium
CGCATCACCTCGTCCATGTCGCGGAAATTGGCGATGGCGCTTTTGTGCGGCACCAGGGCGAAACCCTCGCGGTCGAGCGACGGCGGCACCGACCGCGCGCGTGCGTCCTCGATCGTCACGGCATGGCCTTCGAGCACCAGGTTGTCGCGGCCGTGGTCGTTGGCGTGAAAGCGCGGCCGTTCGGTCATCGCGCCCAGATACACGATTTTGCCGATGACGGTTCGCGCCGGTTGATCCAACACAGTCATGGTCGCCTCTTGTCTGCCGCCCGCACTATACGGCTGCCGATGAAATCGCAACAGCCGCCGCCGGTTTCTTTTGAAATTCGTCCCGTCTTAAGCGTCAATGCCGGCAGGTCTTTCGGGGGCTCCGGCATGCGCTATCTGACGGTGTGGGCTTTCCTGATAGCGGCGACCGCGCTCGAAGCCGGCGGCGACGCCATCGTGCGGCGCGGCCTGTTCCAGCGTGTCGGGCTCGGGCGGATCGGCCTGTTGCTGCCCGGCGCTGCGCTGCTGTTCGCCTACGGCGTGATGCTCAACCTTGCGCCGCAGCCGTTCGAGCGGGTGGTCGGGCTCTATATCGCCACCCTGTTCGTGACCTGGCAGATCGTCAGCCGGGTCGCGTTCGGCACCACGCCGAGCCCCCCGATCCTGATCGGCGGCGCGCTGATCGTCACCGGGGGGCTGATCGTGACGTTTTGGCAGGATTTCTACTGACGCTGTCTGGCATGACAAAACAAAGAATGGTGACGGAAACGCGGAACTTCTGTAGTCATCGCCCGTTACCCGGTATGGGTGCTTATATCCGAGGAGATTCCATGAGAAACGTCGCGAAAATTGCTTTTGCCGCCCTGTTGGGCTTGGGCGGGTTGACGCTTATGGCGGGAAATGCCTCCGCTGCGATCGTGTGCAACGGCGAAGGCGAATGCTGGCATGTCCATCATGCCTACCGCTACCACCACGAATGGGGCCTGGTCGTGCATCCCAATAGCTGGCGCTGGGGCACGGGCGAGCAGTTTGTCTGGCGCGAGCACACCGGCCGCGGCTATTGGCATAACGGCGTCTGGGTACGCTTCTAATTCAGTTATCGCTTTTCAGTAAGAAGGGGCGGCTCGGTGCCGCCCCTTTTTTATTGCGGGCCGAAAACCTAGACTGGCCCGGACGATCGGGGAGGAATCATGAACTGGCACATCGCCCAGCTCAACGTCGGCCGCATCCTGGCGCCGCCGGGCTCGCCCGACGTCGCCGAGTTCATGGCGGCGCTCGACGGCGTCAACGCCCTTGCCGATACGTCGCCGGGCTTCGTCTGGCGGCTCAAGAGCGATAGCGGCAACGCCACCGACATTCTGGTGAGCCCCGACCCGCTATTCCTCATCAATATGTCGGTGTGGGAGTCGACCGAGGCGCTGTTCGATTTCGTCTATCGCTCGATGCACACGAAATACATGGTGCGGCGGCGCGAATGGTTCGAAAAACCGGTCGAGCAATATCTGGTGCTGTGGTGGGTGCCGGCAGGCCACGTTCCGACACCGGATGAAGCAATGGCGCGCCTCAATCATTTGCGCGCCAATGGTCCCTCGCCGCACCCCTTCACCTTCCGCGAGAAATACCCGCCGCCGGGCGATGCCGGCGCGCCACAGAACATGAAGCCCGAGCCGTATTGCGTGGGGTGGGAATAGGGAGACCGACATGGCCAAGCTGACGCAATCCTATGTCCACGGCGCGTCGCCGGTGCCGCTCTTGGGCGATACGATCGGCACGCATTTCGACAAAGCGGTCGCGCGCTGGCCCGACCGCGACGCGTTGATCGTGCGGCATCAGAATATCCGCTGGTCCTACGCCGAATTGTCGAAGCGGGTCGATGCGCTGGCGGGCGGCTTGTTGGCGCTGGGCTTGGAACCGGGCGACCGCGTCGGTATCTGGTCGCCGAACAACGCCGAATGGTGCGTGACCCAGTTTGCGACGGCGAAGGCCGGGCTGATCCTGGTCAACATCAATCCCGCCTATCGTCTCTCCGAGGTCGAGTACGCGCTCAACAAGGTCGGCTGCAAGGCGCTGATCACCGCGGATTCGTTCAAGTCGAGCGACTATGTCGGCATGCTGCGCGAGCTGGCGCCGGAGATCGACCGGTCCGCTCCGGGCCGGCTCGACGCCAAGCGCCTCCCCAATCTGCGCGCGCTGATCCGCATCGGCGACAATGAGAAACGCGGCTTTTTCCGTTTCGGCGATGTGATGGCGTCGGGCCGCGACCGCCACGCGGCGCGGCTCGACGAGCTCGCCAAGACGCTGCAATTTGACGACGCCATCAACATCCAGTTCACCAGCGGCACCACCGGCGCGCCCAAGGGCGCGACGCTGACGCATCACAACATCCTCAACAACGGCTACTTCGTCGCGCGCGCGATGAACTTCACCGAGGCGGACCGGCTGTGCGTCCCGGTGCCGCTCTACCATTGCTTCGGCATGGTGATGGGCAATCTCGGCTGCATCACCCACGGCGCCGCGATGGTCTATCCCGGCGAGGCGTTCGAGCCGCTGTCGGTGCTCGAAACCGTCGAGGCGGAGAAATGCACGGCGCTGTACGGCGTGCCGACCATGTTCATCGCCGAGCAGAACCATCCCGACTTCAAGCGCTTCGACTTGTCGAGCCTGCGCACCGGCTGCATGGCCGGCGCGCCGTGCCCGATCGAGGTCATGCGCCGCTGCATCGACGACATGCACATGTCGGAAGTGACGATCGCGTACGGCATGACCGAGACCAGCCCGGTCAGCTTCCAGTCGACCGCGGACGACACGATCGAGCGCAAGGTCTCGACCATCGGCCGCATCCACCCGCATGTCGAGGTGAAGATTGTCGACACCGAAGGCCGCATCGTGCCGACCGGTACGCCCGGCGAGCTGTGCACCCGCGGCTATTCGGTGATGCTCGGTTATTGGGACGATCCGGATAAGACGGCGGACTCGCTCGATAAGTCGGGCTGGATGCACACCGGCGACCTCGCGACCATGGACGAGGACGGCTACGGCAACATCGTCGGGCGCTTGAAGGACATGGTGATCCGCGGCGGCGAGAACGTCTATCCGCGCGAGATCGAGGAGTTCCTGTTCCGCCATCCCAAGATCGAAAGCGTGCAGGTGATCGGCGTGCCCGATCCGAAATACGGCGAGGAACTGTGCGCGTGGGTGAAGCTCAAGCCCGGCGAACAGGAAACGCCGGAAGCGATCCAGGCTTTTTGCAAGGGCCAGATCGCGCATTACAAAATCCCGCGCTATATCCGCTTCGTCGACGCCTTCCCGATGACGGTGACGGGCAAGGTGCAGAAATTCATGATGCGCGAGCAGATGATCCAAGAGCTCGGCCTCAAGGTCCAGAAGACGGCGTGACGTGCCCGTCCTGAAGACCGCGCTGGACAAGCATTCGGAGACGTTTCGCGCCAACGACGCCTATATGCGCGGCCTGGTCGGCGATCTGCGCGCGCGCCTCGCCGAGATCGCGAAAGGCGGCGGCGACGCGGCGCGCGAGCGGCATGTGAAGCGCGGCAAGCTACTGCCGCGCGACCGCGTCAACCAGCTGCTCGATCCCGGTTCGCCGTTCCTCGAACTGTCGGCGCTTGCCGGGTACAAAATGTATCCCGACGAGGTGCCCGCTGGCGGCATCATCACCGGCATCGGCCAGATCAGCGGCCGCGAATGTGTCGTCGTCGCCAACGACGCGACGGTGAAAGGCGGCACCTATTATCCGATCACGGTGAAAAAGCATCTGCGGGCGCAAGAAATCGCGCGCGAGACCCGGTTGCCGTGCCTCTATCTGGTCGATTCCGGCGGCGCCAATCTGCCGAACCAGGACGAGGTGTTTCCCGACCGCGACGATTTTGGCCGCATCTTTTTCAACCAGGCCAATCTGTCGGCGATGGGCATTCCGCAGATCGCGCTGGTGATGGGGTCGTGTACCGCGGGCGGCGCGTATGTACCGGCGATGTCGGACGAGACCATCATCGTGAAAGGCGAGGGCACGATTTTTCTCGGCGGGCCGCCGCTGGTGAAGGCCGCGACCGGGGAAGTGGTGACGGCGGAAGAACTCGGCGGCGCCGAGGTCCACGCCCGAATCTCCGGCGTCGCCGATCACTTGGCGCAGGATGACGCGCACGCGCTCGGCATCGCGCGACGCATCGTCGCCGATCTCAACATCGTGAAGCGCCCGGCGCTCGACATCGCCGAGCCGCGCGACCCGCTTTACGCAGCCGACGAGCTTTACGGCATCGTGCCGAGCGACACGCGCAAGCCCTACGACGTGCGCGAGGTGATCGCGCGCCTGGTCGACGCCAGCGAGTTCGACGAGTTCAAGCGGCTTTACGGCGAAACGCTGGTGACGGGGTTCGCGCGGCTGTGGGGCTATCCGGTCGGCATCGTCGCCAATAACGGCATCCTGTTTTCGGAAAGCGCTTTGAAGGGCGCGCATTTTATCGAACTCTGCGGGCAGCGCGGCGTGCCGCTGATCTTCCTCCAAAACATTTCGGGCTTCATGGTCGGGCGCAAATACGAGAGCGGCGGCATCGCCAAGGACGGCGCCAAGATGGTGACGGCCGTCGCTTGCGCCCGCGTGCCGAAATTCACGGTGATCATCGGCGGCAGCTTCGGCGCCGGGAATTACGGCATGTGCGGCCGTGCCTACGATCCGCGTTTTTTGTGGATGTGGCCCAACGCGCGTATCTCGGTGATGGGCGGCGAGCAGGCGGCGTCGGTGCTCGCCACCGTCCGCCGCGACAATCTCGAAGCGAGCGGCAAGAACTGGTCGAAGGACGAGGAGGAAAAATTCAAAGCGCCGATCCGCGCGCAATACGAGGCGCAGGGTCATCCCTATTACGCCAGCGCGCGGCTCTGGGACGACGGCGTCATCGACCCGGCCGAGACGCGGCGTGTGTTGGCGCTGGGCCTGTCGGCGAGCCTCAACGCGCCGATCCGCAAGACCCGGTTCGGCGTGTTCCGGATGTGACCATGAGCAATCTTCTCGTCGAAACCGACGCGCGCG
>JASHUX010000128.1 GCA_030039775.1 Alphaproteobacteria bacterium
TGTGCGAATTCTCCCAACTGGCGCAGCCGCTGCTGACGCCGGGCCCGTCGTCTTTTCCGATGCGCCCCTGACCGAGATCGGATCGATGCCTGATATCAAAATAAAATCCGACCTTAACGGCGCGGTTTGGAAGATCGAGGTTGCGGTCGGTGCGCGCGTGGCGGAGGGCGACACGCTCATCCTGATCGAATCGATGAAGATGGAGATTCCCGTGTCAGCGCCCTGCGCGGGCACGGTCAAGGCGATCTTCGTCAAGGAAGAACAACAAGTCGCCGAGGGCGAAACCCTGGCGATAATGACCGATTAAGCGCCGACGACGCGGTGGCTCGGAATGAGGGTGCGCCAATGCGCGTTGCCCGGCGCCGGTGCGTCGATCGACGAGATGAGGCCGACATCGACATCGACCCCGACCGGGTCTTCACCTTGGTCCATGCGGTCGAGCGATTCCATCAGCCGGCGGCGGAAACGAACCACCGCGATGTCCGACGCGATCAGATGTTCCTTGGTGCGATCCTGGATTGGCTTCATCGCGGTGCCGATGACGGCGTCTTCGAGCGCGATGCCGCGGAAGCCCGACCAGTTTCGGTCCATCTGATCGCGCTTCTGCATGTGCCAATCGTTGCGCGTCCATAGGAAGCGCTGTTCGTGCACCGAGTACATCGTGGTGTCGTCGAAGCCGGTCTCGCGCAGCCGCACTTCGTAGGGGATCGGCCGGCTGCCGTACCGGATCGAGTAGGTCGCGGTGTTCTCGTCGTCGATCGGAATTTCGAGCACGATCGTATGATTGTTCTCACCCTAGAGTTGACCGCCGGGAATGATACGGCCGCTCGGCATGATGAAGGGCACGCTGCGGACATTGTCGGGCGCGCCGTCCGGGTCCTTGCGGAACGCGGCGTAGTGGTAGCCGAATTCGGTGTCCTCGATTTCGAGCGCCGGCGCGGTATCGTTCATGGCGCCGACGCGATCGTTGTTCTTGCCGTGCCAGCCGGGGCGCGCGACGTTGCTGTGCAGGATGCCGACATGCGAGCTGTCGAGCCCGCTCTCCGTCGCCTGCATCCAGTTGTAGTTGGCGTTGACGCGCAGCAGCACGCGATGGTTCTCGGGCAGATTCATGAAGGCGTAACGCGGGAAGGGCGGCTGTTTCTCCTTCGGGCCGAGATAACCCAAATCATGCCGCCGGCCTCGACCGCGGGAAACGCAGGCGCGCGGAAGGTCGGCGCGCGCTTGTCGCCGGCGTTGTTCATGATCTCGAGGACGTCGCCGTCATTGCCGAACTTCCAGCCGTGATAGATGCAGCGGATCCCGCAATCCTCGACGCGGCCGAGCGCCCGCGAGGCACCGTGATGCATGCAGAATTCGTCGAGCACGCCGACTTTGCCCTGGCCGTTGCGGAACACGACGAAATCCTCGCCGAGCAGGCGTTCGGCCCGCGGCGCGCCGCCCGGCGTCGATACGCGGTCGGCGGTGCAAATCGGCAGCCAGAAGCGGCGGAACATCGCGCCCATCGGGGTGCCCGGACCAACACGGCACAGCCGGTCATTCTCCTCGCGCGTCAGCATGGCATCTCTCCTTCGACGTACGGCCGCTTACAGGTCGCGGATCGCGGGCTCGACGCGGTCGCGGAACAATTCCATCGCGCGGCGCACCTTTGCGTCCGGAATATTGCCGACCTTGAGGGTCAGCGTCGTGCTGCCGTGCCCCAGCACGTCGTGCACGCGCGTCACTTGCTTCACGATCGATTCCGGCGAGCCGCACAACAGGCTGCCGCCTTCGACGACCTCCTTGATGCTGCGCGCGGCGAAGGCCTCGCCGCTTTGCGGGCGGCTCGCCAGGCCGTGGACCGATTTCGGGTCGCCGAAATAGCGCGTCTCTTGCAGCACCATGCGTTGCGCCTCGCGGAGCGGACGCATCAGCACGCGGCCGAAATATTCCTGGCCGGCCTTTAGCGTTTCCTCGGCCTCGTCGTCGGTTTCGCCGATGAAGCCGAACTGGTGCGCCATGACGTGGTCGGGCGTTACCTCGCGGCCGCGCGCCGCCATCTCCTTTTTGTAGACCTCGAGAGAGCGCTTCGCATTGTCGAGATTGGAGATGATGATGCCGATCCGCGTGCCGAGCTCGCCTGCAAGTTGCGCCGATTCCTCGTTGCTGGCCGACAGCAGGATCGGCGGATGCGGTTTCTGGTAGGGCTTCGGCCAGATCGAGACCGCCGGGAACTGATAGAACTCGCCTTCCCAGCCGAACGGTTCGGGTTCGGTCCAACAACGCGTGATGAGCTGTACCGCCTCCTTGAGCCGCGCCCGCGATTCCGACGGTGGGATGTTGTAGGCGACATATTCGTGCGGCACGCCGCGCAGCAGCCCCGCGATCAGCCGCCCGCCCGACATACAATCGAGCATGGCGTATTCCTCTGCGACGCGGATCGGGTTCAACAGCGGCACGAGATTGCCGAACATGGCGAGCCACGTCTTCTTGGTGCGTTGCGCCAGCGCCGCACCGATGAGGTTGCAGTTGGCCATCAGGCCGAACGGGCTGAAATGATGCTCGTTGCAGCCGACGCCGCCGAAATTGCAGTCGTCGGCGAACGCCATCATGTCGAGGTAGGTGTCGTAGAACTGCTTGCCGCGCACCGCATCGAACAGTTTGTTGGCGACCGGCCACTCGCCGGGATGCTCCGGGAAATCGGTGTAGGGCATGAGGTGGAAGAAGTTGAAATACATGACGGCTCCGCTGCTTCGGTGCTCGATTATATCAGCCCCAGATTCTTCATGCTCGAATGGCGGCCGCGGCCGACGATGACATGGTCATGGAGCGCAATGCCGACCGGCCGCAGCGCGGCGGCGATCGCGAGCGTCATGTCGATATCGGCGCGGGACGGCGTGGTGTCGCCCGACGGATGGTTGTGGAACAGGATCAGCGCCGAAGCCCCGAGATCGAGCGCGCGCTTCACCACCTCGCGCGGATAGACAGGGGTGTGGTCGACCGTCCAGCGTTGCTGCCGCTCGTCGGCGATCAGTGCGTTCTTGCGGTCGAGGAACAACAGCCGCAACTCTTCGACTTCCGCGAAGCCTTGGGCGGCGCTGCAGTAATCGATCAGCGCCTGCCACGACGACAGCACCGGGCGCTCCGTGACCCGCGCGCGGACAAGATGCAGCGCCGCGTCGCGCGTCGCGATCAGCGTTGCGGCGGACGCCTCTTTCACGCCCGGCACCGCGGTGAGCGCTTCCTTGTCGGCGGCAAGCACGGCGGCGAGGCTGCCGAAGCGCGCGATCAGTGCCTTCGCGATCGGCTTTGTGTCGCCTTGCGGCCGTGCCGAGAACAACAGAAATTCCAGAACCTCGTAATCGGCAAGGGCTTCCGGGCCGGCTTGCAATAACTTGTCGCGCAGCCGGTCGCGGTGGCCGTGATAGTGCGGCTTGTCGGTCTTTCGGTCTGCCGGCGTCTGTTTCGCCATGCCGTATTGTTTGCGAAGCGGCGCGCTACTTCAACCGGTCCTTGATCGCATCGAAGCCGGCATGGGCGCAGGCCTCGTCCTTCTCGCCGCCCGGCGCGCCGCTGACGCCGATGCCGCCGATCACCTCGTCGCCGATCTTCAAGACGATGCCGCCCGCAGACAGGACCAGATGCGGCGTCTTGACCAGGACGCTTGGGGCGGGCGTCATCTTGAACCGCGCCTCGACGGCGCTGGTGTCGGACCGGAGGCTGACGGCGGTGTAGGCTTTATCTTGTGCGGCGGTGACGGTATGGATGCCGGCGCGGTCGCCGCGCAGCACCGCTTCGCGCACGCCGTCCCAGTCGACCAAGACTGCGCTGACGGCGTAGCCTTTGGCGGCGCACGCGGCCACCGCGACGCCGACCGCCGTGTTGGCGAGAGCCGCCGAGACGCGGTGCGTCGTCACCAGTTCCTGCGCGGATGCGGTCTGAACAATCGCGCTCGCCGCAAGACCAAGCGCAGACGCCGCGATGAGACGATGGAGCCTCATGGCTTCCCCCCTGTTTTTCCGTTCGCCTAAACTGCGCCCATTTTCGCCTGTACGCAAATTCGCGTAGGGTTGTTTATGCCTCGCTACGTCCTCGCCATCGATCAGGGCACCACGTCGAGCCGCGCGCTGTTGTTCGGTGACGACGGACACGTCGTCGCGACGGCGCAAAAGGAGCTGACCCAGCATTATCCGCGGGACGGCTGGGTCGAGCACGACGCCGAGGATATCTGGCGCGACACGATCGCGGTATGCCGCGAGGCGATCGGGAAGGCCGGCGCGGCGGCGCGCGACGTCGCCGCGATCGGCATCGCCAATCAGCGCGAGACAACGGTGCTATGGGAGCGGTCAACCGGCCAGCCGGTGCATCGAGCCATTGTCTGGCAGGATCGGCGCACGGCGGAGCAGTGCCGCGCCCTGCAACGCGACGGCGCGGAAGCGACGATCGCCGCCAAGACCGGGCTGCTGCTCGATCCTTATTTTTCGGCGACGAAGGCGGCATGGCTGTTGGACAATGTGCCCGACGCGCGGGCGCGCGCCGAGCGCGGCGAGCTGTGCTTCGGCACGGTCGATTCATTTCTCTTGTTCCGGGCGACCCGCGGCAAGGTCCACGCGACCGATGCGGCGAACGCGTCACGCACGCTCCTCTACAATATCCGCACGCAGGAATGGGACGACGTGTTGCTCGACCTGTTCCACGTGCCGCGCGCGATCCTGCCGGAGGTGCGCGATAATGCCGGGCCGTTCGGCATGGCGGATGCGGAATTTTTAGGCGCGCCGGTCCCGATCGCCGGCATTGCCGGCGACCAGCAAGCGGCCATGGTGGGGCAGGGCTGCTTCGCGCCCGGCATGATCAAAAGCACTTACGGCACCGGCTGCTTCGCGCTGATGCATACCGGCAGCGAGGCGCGCGCTTCGCACAACAAGCTCCTCACCACGATCGCGTACCGGCTCGGCGGCGAAACCAGTTACGCGCTCGAAGGCTCGATCTTCATCGCCGGCGCGGCGATCCAATGGCTGCGCGACGGACTCAAGGTGATCGCCGGTGCGGCGGCGTCGGCGGACATCGCGGCGTCGCGCGCGCCGACCGAACTATTTCTCGTGCCGGCCTTCACCGGGCTCGGCGCGCCGCACTGGATGCCGGAGGCGCGCGGTGCGCTATTCGGCATAACGCGCGATACCTCGGGCGGCGATCTCGTGCGCGCTTCGCTCGAAGCCGTGTGCTATCAGACCCGCGATTTACTCGGCGCGTTCGCGGCCGATAGCGGCATGACGCCAGCGGCGATGCGCGTCGATGGCGGCATGGCGCGCAACGATTGGATGCTCCAATTCCTCGCCGACATGCTCGGCCTTGCGGTCGAACGGCCGGCGCTCAACGAAGCGACCGCGTTCGGCGCGGCCCGGCTTGCCGCTGCGGGCACGGGCCTGTGTGCGACGCCCGGCGATTTCGGCGCGGCCTGGAAATTGGACCGACGTTTCACGCCGACGATGGACTCGCGTCAGCGTGATCGGCTTTATGCCGGATGGAAGCGCGCGGTCGAGGCGGTGAAGAATTATACGAAGGCTGCGACGTAATCCGCTAACGCCAACGACGAGGTCAGGCCCGGGGATTCGATGCCGTAGAGGTTGATCAGGCCCGGCACCCGATGCTCGCGCTCGGTCTGCACCACGAAGTCGCTGTCGTGCGGACTGGCGTGCGAAAGCTTCGGGCGCACGCCGGCATAGTCCGGCTGCAAGGCGCCGGCGGGCAGCGCGGGCCAATAGCGGCGGATCGCTGCGGCGAATAACGGCTCGCGCGCCGGATCGACGCGATAGTCGATATGATCGACCCACTCGACGTCCGGTCCGAAGCGCTGGCGACCGGCGAGATCGAGGCCCGCATGGAGTCCGGATGAGCCCGGTACCGGCAGCGGATACACCAGGCGGCTGAACGGCGCCTTGCCGCTAAGGGTGAAATAATTGCCCTTGGCGAGAACCTGGCCGGGCACCGTGGCGGGATCGAGACCGCGCAGGCCGCGCGCGAGCGTTTGCGCACCGAGCCCCGCCGCATTGACCAGCACGCGGCAAGCGATTTGCGACGGCGTGTCGCCGCCGACGTCGAGCGTGAAACCATCCGCGGTAACCGCGCCGCCGGTGACGGGCGCGCGCAGAACGAGGGTCGTGCCCGCGGCTTCGGCGTCGCCGAGCAGCGCCAACATGTAGTCGTGTTGGTCGATGATGCCCGTCACCCGAACGTCGAGCGCCGCGGCGCAAGCGACCTGCGGCTCGATCGCGCGCGCTTCGCCCGGCGTCAGTACGGAGATTCCGCTGACGCCGTTCGCCTCGGCATTGGCTTTGAGCGCATGCAGCGCCGCGATCTGCGTTTCGTCGGTGGCGACCACCAGCTTGCCGCAATTGCGGTGCGCGACCCCGCGTGCCGCCGCGTAAGCGTAAAGCTGCTTGCGGCCCGCGACGCAGAGCCGCGCCTTGAGGCTGCCCGGCCGGTAATAGAGCCCGGCATGGATGACGCCGCTGTTGTGCGAGCTGGTCTGCGTGCCGATGGCGGTTTCGCTCTCGAGCAAGAGCACTTCGCGGCCCTGCTGCGCCAAGACGCGAGCGATCGCCAAGCCGACGACGCCCGCGCCGACGACCACGATGTCGACCGACTCGGTCATCGCGGAAGCGGCCCAGAAAGCGCCCGTAAATAATTCATTAACTTACTGATTATTAACGATTTATCCAATAATGTATCATGGCTTTGTAGAGGGCTCAAAAATGCCGCACGAACTGCGCAAGATCTTCTTCAACGCCGTGGACTTGACCCACGCGCTCGAGAGTTATCGCGATGGCAAGCCGCTATTTCTGCCGCAGGGGAAGCTCTACCACGTCTCGGTAAAGCCCGACCATCTGCTGGTGCGAATCGAGCTGAAGTATCTCGATAACACGCACCTGTTGGACTACCAGGTCGATTACGACAAACTCCTCGACGTGGTGATCGCCTATTGCGTCGAACACCGGATTCCATTGCCTAGCGCCGGGTCCAAGCGGGTTTTTTGCGAGGGCGAGGAACTGGTCATGGAGGTCGTGCTCTCCGACGAGGCCGTCTCCGCCGGGGCCGCCAAGAGCGAATGGGCGCGGCTGCGCGGCGTCGGCGCCGTGAATATCAATTAGCCGCTGTTGACGCCGAGGCGCGCCAGCCGCGCGCGCCACTTCTCCAGCACCTCCGGATTACGCAGATGAAGCGGCGCCCGGCCTTCGAGGCCGCGCGTCGTGTTTTCGATCGCCGCCGCGGGAAGGCTGGCATAGGCAGCCTCGGAGTGGCCGACATTGTGTCCGCTAACCAGCACCTTGTCATTGCGGCGTAACAGATAATCCGCCGGCGGCGGCTCTTGTTCCCAGGTATCGATCGCCGCGCCGGCGATTTTGCCGTCGGCGAGCGCGGCCTCCAGAGCCGGCTCGTCAACCACGCCACCGCGCGCGGGGTTGAGCAGGAAGGCGCCGGGCTTCATCAGCGCCAGTTGCGGTGCCGCGATCATGTGACGCGTTTCCGCCGTCAGCGTCACCGCCAGCACGACAAAATCGGATTCGCGCAGCAGCGTGTCGAGCGGCACAAGCCGGGTGTTGAGCGGCGGCCCGACGGCGGGATCGATATAAGGGTCGGTTGCGAGCAAGGTGCATTCCCAGCCGGCGAGTCGTCGCGCCAGGCCGCGGCCGAGATTGCCGAAGCCGACGATGCCGACCGTGCTGTTGCGGATCATGTGGCCCGGATGGGGCACGCGCCAGCCGCCGCCGCGCACGGCCTCCTGCTTCGCCACGAAATTCTTGCGCAGGATCGCCATCTCCATGACGACCGCCTCGGCGACGCCGAGAAAATTTTCCGGCGTGGCGCCGTAGCCGACCGCGATGCCGAGCTCGGTCGCGGCGGCGACGTCGATATGCTCGGTGCCGATTACCGGCGACACGACCACGCGCAGCTTCTCGCCGGCCGCCAGCACGTCGCGCGGCAGCTTCAAATGCGCGAACATCCCGACCAGCGCCTGTGCGTCGCGGACATAGTCGCGGATTAGCGTCGGAGTCCAGGCCTTCGCGTCCGGCGGCAGGCGCACGAATTCGAATCCGGTGTCGGTCAGCGCTTTGTCGAACGTAGTGAAGCTCTGCGG
>JASHUX010000129.1 GCA_030039775.1 Alphaproteobacteria bacterium
CACAACATCCTCAACCGCGCCTACGTGCCGATGGACGACACCCACACCATGATCGTCGATATCGTGTGGAAAGAGGCGTATCAGCGCCTGGTCTATTCGACCCAGGTCCCCGGCGGCCAGACCCGGCAATACAATTATTTGCCGAACACGACCGATTGGTACGGCCGGTGGCAGCTTGCCGGCAACAACAGCAACGATCATCTCATCGATCGCGAGGTCCAGCGCACCAAGAGCTTCTCCGGCATCGACGGCATTCAGCCGCAGGACCAGGCCGTGCAGGAAAGCATGGGCGCGATCGTCGATCGGTCGTTCGAGAATCTGGCGCAAAGCGACATCATGATCGCGCGCGTGCGGCGGCTGTTGCTGCGCGCCGCTCGCGGCATGGCCGAGGGCAAAGTGCCGCCGGGCGCGGCCGACCCCACGTGCCTCGACAGCGTGCGCGGCGGGCATTTCGTCGCCAAGGAAGGCGTCGAATGGCTCCAGGCGCTCGCCGACCAGCGCGCCTCGGCGCCAATGCCAAAGATGGCGGCGGAATAGCGCGCTGAAGATCTACCTCGCCGGGCCGCTGTTTTCGGCGGCGGAGATCGCGTTCAACGCCCAGCTCGCGGCGTTGCTGCGGGCGGCTGGCCATGACGTGTTTCTGCCGCAGGAAAGCGAGGTTCAGCACGGTTCGCCGGCCGCGATTTTCCAATCGGATGTTGCCGGCATCGATGGGGCCGACATCGTCGTCGCGAATATGGATGGCGCCGATCCCGATTCGGGCACGTGTTGGGAATGCGGCTATGCCAACGGCAAGGGTAAGCCGACCCTGCTGTTCCGCACCGATTTCCGCCAGGCGGGCGAAAGCGACGAAGCGCGCTACAATCTTATGCTGACGGAATCGGCCGCCGTCGTTCTGACACTGCCGCGCGCCTCGACCGAAGAGGTCGGGAAGGCGGTGATCGAGGCGCTCGCTACTCGACCGTTTCGTCGAGGGTGACGCCGAAAATCGCGCGGCGCTCAACCCAGCCTTTGATACCCTGCGCCTCGATCCGGCACCAGGCGCCGCGGCACGACAAGAGGCGGCCGACCACGCCCGGCTGCGCCCGCGCCACGGCTTTCGCGGTATCGCTCGGATCGGCGTGGAGCGTGCGCTCCATTCCGGTGACGATGACGGTGCGGTTGCCGGTCAGCATGCGCTCGTGGACCCAGCCCACACTGCCTTGCCAGTCGCGGATTTTGCGCCAGACGTCGAAGCGTTCGATGACTTCGACCGGCATGCCCTTGCGGGTCAGAACCCAGCGGATCGGATAGTTGTCGCCCGGTCCGGCGCGGAGATTGACCTTGTCCCAGCGCAGCGATTCGAAGCGGGGGGCCGGCGGCGCGGTCGGTCCGTTCTGATTGTCGGCTTCGGCCGCCGACATCGCCGCCGCGAACGCCAGGACGGCCATAAAGATCGATCGCCACCGCACGGGCCGATGCTCTAGCGTCGCGTCACGGAACGGTCAAGGTCGAGGCGGCCGAATCGAACGAGCAGACTTGCGTTGCGCGGTGTTCTAAGCCAAGAGGACAGAATGGCACGCCCGCTGGTGATCGTGACGCGTAAGCTTCCCGACGCGATCGAAACGCGGATGATGGAGCTGTTCGACACGCGGCTGAGCGCCGACGATGCGCCGATGGATCAAGCCGCGCTGCAAGCCGCGGCGCGCGAGGCCGACGTGCTGGTGCCGACCGTGACCGATCGCATCGACGCGGCGGTCGTCGCCGCCGCGGGACCACGGCTCAAACTGATCGCCAATTTTGGCACCGGCGTCGACCATATCGACCTAGCGGCGGCGCGCGCTAAGGGCATCACCGTCACCAACACGCCCGGGGTCCTGACCGAGGACACCGCCGACATGACCATGGCGTTGATCCTGGCGACGGCACGGCGTCTCTCGGAGGGCGAGCGCGTGGTGCGCGAGCATCGCTGGAGCGGCTGGGCGCCGACACTGATGCTGGGCCATCGCCTCTGGGGCAAGCGGCTCGGCATCGTCGGTATGGGGCGGATCGGACAAGCGCTGGCGCGCCGCGCCAAGGGGTTCGGCCTCGCCATCCATTATCACAACCGGCGCCGCGTCCCGGACGAGGTGGCGCAGGAGCTCGAGGCGACCTATTGGGAAAGCCTCGACCAGATGCTGGCGCGGATGGACATCGTCTCGGTCAACTGCCCACACACGCCCGCGACCTATCACCTGTTGTCGGCGCGGCGGCTCAAGATGCTGCGGCCGTCGGCGATCCTGGTAAACACCGCGCGCGGCGGCGTGGTCGACGAAGAGACGCTGGCGCAAATGTTGCACAATCGCGAGATTGCGGGCGCCGGGCTTGACGTGTACGAACACGAACCCGACATCAACCCGTCATTGTTGACCTTGGATAATGTCGTGCTGCTGCCGCATATGAGCTCGGCTACGATCGAAGGCCGTCTCGACATGGGAGAAAAAGTGATCGTCAACATCAAGACCTTCGCCGACGGCCACCGCCCGCCCGACCGCATCCTCGAGACGATGCTCTAGTTCCTTTCCGACGCTGAAAGAAAAATGCCTGACACGAAATACGTGAAATTCGCCGGCCGCGTGGTCATCGTCGGCTTCGGCTCGATCGGCCAGGGCGTGCTGCCGCTGTTCTTGCGCCATATCGACATGGCGCCGTCGCAGATCACCATCGTCACCGCGGAAGAGCGCGGCCATGACGAAGCGCGGTCGCTCGGCGTCACATTCGTCGTGTCGCCGCTGACGCGTGAGAATTATAAAACCATCCTTGCGCCGTTGCTCGGCGAGGGCGACGTGCTGGTCAACGTTTCGGTCGATGTGTCGAGCTTGGCGCTGGTCGAGTTCTGCTTCGCGCAAGGCGCGCTTTATCTTGACACGTGCATCGAGCCCTGGCCCGGCGGCTACACCGATCCGACCCTGTCGCCGTCGGCGCGCTCGAACTACGCCCTGCGCGAAAGCGCGCTCGCGCTGCGCAAGAAACATCCCGACGCGCCGACCGCGGTGCTGACCCATGGCGCCAATCCCGGCCTGGTGTCGCATTTCGTCAAGCGGGCG
>JASHUX010000130.1 GCA_030039775.1 Alphaproteobacteria bacterium
ATCGCGCGCGCTTCCTAGTTCGTCTCGCTCAGCGCCAGCCGCACCAATAGACCCAGGGCGGCGGAGTAATAGTCCTTATCGTTCTCGAGAGGCGGCAGTGACGGAACCAGCGACGCGCTGACGCGGCTGTCCGGTTCCGAGACGCGGGTCTCTGCCGCGGCGACAATGGCTTGCATGCCTGGGAGCAGCGGATACGGCGACACGGCACCCGTCGCAAGATTGACGGTCGCCGGAATTTTATTCGCGTCGGCGCTCTTCCAAAATGCCAAGAACGGCGCCAGCGTCGTCGCCGAGGCTTTGCCGTCCCACAACAAATAAAGCGGAATCCGAACCGCGTCGAAGCCGTAGGTCGGCTTGTCGGCCGGCGGCGACATTTGAAGGCCGCCGTCGGCCGCACGCGTCAGCACGATCCAGTCGGACGGCAATTGCGTTTTGCCGAAACGCGCGAGGCTGAGGAAATAGAGCCCGCTGCGCTCCAGCTCGTACCAGCGCACCGACGGCGCGATCTCGTTGAGCGATAGGAAGGCGGGAAAAATCCAGTAGGAAAGATTGATGGTGATCGCGCCGTCATGGTCGAAACCGGTCAGGCCGGGCATCAGCACGGCAAAACCGTCGACGTCGCGCACCACTTTGCAAGAACGTCCTCTGCGATCGGCCGCGCCGCGTCGTCGTACGAGGGCGCCTGCCATTGCCGGGCCGCGCGGTGAAGCGCCCAAGCGACGAGAATGTCGCCGTCGGTCGCGTCGTTACTGTCGCCGATCGCGCCGCCCGGCCCACCCAATGTCGGCTTCCAGTTCCAGGCCAACAGGGAATCCTCGTTGCGCTTCAGATTGGCGCGCGTCCAGGCCCAGATCTTGTCGAACATCGCCCGATCGTCGGCGGCGATCGCCAACAGCATCGCATAGCCTTGCCCTTCGCTGTGCGAGATCGCGGAAAAACTGTCGACCAGCTTGCCGTCGTCACGGATGAAGCGGTTCTTGAAGGCAGTCCAGTCAGCCGCATCGATGGTGCCGGCATGGCGAACGGCCATCCGCGGCAAGGCCTCCGGATGGACCACGAGCGCGAGGGTCGCATTGGCCGACGGTTCGGCGTTGGCCGGCGAAATCGCCAGCAGACCGACGGCAAAAGCGAGGGCGGCGACGGTCCGCGCGTTGGTTAAGAACGACGAAAATGCCATGGGTTCAACGTAAAGCGTCAAGGTAAACAGAGCGATAAGACCGCCTGCCCTCGACCGGGCGGCTGTCTCGTACGCATTATACGTTTTGAGTCGGATGGGCGGCTCCGGTTGCTCTTTTCCGGCAAGTCCAGTACCAATGCGCCGCGTCGTCTTTCGTCCCCAAAACGCTAGGAGCAGTGGATGTTGATCACGCCGGCCCATGCCCAATCGCTGTTCGGCGGCGACGGCTCAAGCACGCTGGTGCAGATCGCCCCGCTCGCGCTCATCTTTGTCGTTTTTTACTTTTTCCTGATTCGGCCCCAACAGCAAAAGGCCAAGGAACAGAAAAACATGCTGGCCGGCATCCGCCGCGGCGACCGGATCGTTACCGGTGGCGGCTTGATCGGCACGGTATCCAAGGTCCAGGGCGACGAGGAAGTGCTGGTCGATCTGGCCGAAGGCGTGCGCGTGCGCGTGGTGCGGAGCACGATCGCCAGCGTCCTGACGCGCGGCGACGCGGCGCCGGCGAAAGCCGGCAAGGATGCCGACGACAAGGAAGACGAGGCGGACGAAGCGGGCGACAAGAAGACCGGCGGAAAACGCTAACATCGGGCGATGCTGTATTTCGCGAAATGGTTAGTGACGTTGATCGTGGTCGTGTGCGCGGCCGGGGTGCTGCTCGCACTTCCCAATGCCTTCCCGGAAAGCACGCTGGCGGGCTTGCCGAACTGGCTGCCGCATAAGCAGCTCAATCTGGGTCTCGATCTGCGCGGCGGCTCCTATCTGCTGCTCGAAGTCGATATGGGCGCGGTGGTAAAGGAGCGGCTCGAGAACGTCGTCGACAGCATGCGCGCCGAGATGCGGTCCGCGCATATCGGGTACACCGGGCTCGAAGCGACGAGCAGCGAGGTGCGCTTCACCCTGACCGACCCGAAGGGCGCGGACCAGATCCGCGCGATGGCGAGCAAGATCGATTCCGATACCGACGCGTCGGTCGAGCCCGACGGTCATGTGTCGATCAAGTTCAATTCGGTCGCGCTCGAGGCGCGCCGTCGCTCGGCGGTCGAGCAATCGATCGAGATCGTGCGCCGCCGCATCGACGAAAGCGGCACCAAAGAACCGACGATCCAACGCGAGGGCGAGAACCGTATCCTGGTGCAGTTGCCCGGGGTCGGCAATCCGGAACACATCAAGGAATTGCTCGGCCGCACGGCAAAAATGACGTTCCAGCTCGTCGATGAGAACGTCAACCCCGAGGACGCGGCGCGTGGCCGCATCCCGCCGGGCGACATCATGTTGCCGATGGAAGACGACCGCGCCAATGGCGGCCACGGCGGGGTCACCGGCTCGATCGTGGTCAAACGGCGCATCATGGTCAGCGGCGATACGCTCACGGATGCGCAGCCGACCTTCCAGAACGGCAACGAGCCCGTCGTCAGCTTCAAGTTCGATTCGACCGGCGCGCGGCGCTTCGGCGACGCGACGCGCGACAATGTCGGCAAGCGTTTTGCCATCGTGCTCGACAACAAGGTGATCAGCGCGCCGGTGATCCGCGAAGCGATCCTCGGCGGGCAAGGCATCATCTCCGGCAGCTTCACGGTGCAATCGGCGAGCGATTTGGCGCTGTTGCTCCGCGCCGGCGCGTTGCCGGCGCCGCTGACGATCCTCGAGCAACGCACGGTCGGGCCCGATCTCGGCGCGGACTCGATCCGCGAAGGCACCACCGCCAGCGTCGTGGCGGTCATCCTGGTCGTGGTGTTTATGGTCCTGTTTTATGGCCTGTTCGGCATTTTCGCGAACATCGCGCTGTTCTTTAACCTGTGCTTGATGTTCGGGTCGCTGACGTTGCTGGATGCGACGCTGACGCTGCCCGGCATCGCCGGCATCGCGTTGACGCTCGGCATGGCGGTCGACGCCAACGTGCTGATCTACGAGCGCATCCGGGAAGAAGTGCGCGGCGGCCGCTCGCTGATTTCATCGCTGCAAGCCGGATTCGAGCGCGCGTTCGGTACCATTCTCGACAGCCATGTCACGACGTTGGTCGCCGGCGCGCTGATGTTTTTCCTCGGCTCCGGTCCGGTGAAGGGTTTTGCGGTGACGCTCAGCATTGGCGTGCTGACCTCGCTGTTCTCGGCCATTCTCGTTACACGGCTGCAAATCGTGACCTGGCTACGCCGGATGAAACCGAAGGAAATCCCGATTTAGGAACCGCCATGCTGCGTCGTCCGCTCATCGTCATCCGCCACATCCCCAATCTCAATTTCATGGGTTGGCACAAGATCGGCTTTGCCTTCTCGGCGGTGCTGACGATCGGCTCTATCGTCCTGTTCCTGGTGCAGGGATTGAACTACGGCATCGATTTTGCCGGCGGCACGCTGATCGAGGCGCGCATGCTGAACGGCCCGGCCAATCTCGCGGCGATGCGGCCCAAGCTCGACAGTCTCGGCCTCGGCGAGGTGGCGCTGCAGAATTTCGGCGCGCCCAACGAAGTGCTGATCCGCGTCGCGCGCCAACCCGGCGACGATAGGGCGCAAATGGCGGGCGTCGAAAAAATCAAAGCCACGCTCGGGGATTCGGTGGATTACCGCCGAACGGAAGTAGTGGGACCGACGGTCGGCAACGAATTGATCCGTGCCGGCGTGATCGCGACGATTTTGGCACTGTTGGCGATTGCGGTGTACGTCTGGTTCCGGTTCGAATGGCCGTTCGGCGTCGGCGCCATGCTGTCGACGCTGCACGACACGC
>JASHUX010000001.1 GCA_030039775.1 Alphaproteobacteria bacterium
GCCCGACGAGCCGCCCGGCACCAGCGGCCGGTTGTCGCCGCGCCGCCGCCACGGATTCTCGACCGGCCCGTGGCACGAGGTGGCGTTGCTCGAGCCCATCGCGAACTCGTCGAGATTGGTCTTGCCCAACATCACCGCGCCGGCGTCCCACAGCTTCGCGGTCACGGTCGATTCATAAGGCGGCTTGAAGCCGTCGAGGATGCGCGAGCACGCGGTCGTCATCACGTCCTTGGTGCAGAACAAATCCTTGATCGCGAGCGGCAAGCCATCGAGCGCCCCGCCCTCGCCCCGCGCCAGCCGCGCGTCGCTCGCCGCCGCTTGCGCCAGCGCATGATCCGGCGTTTCGGTGACAAACGCGTTGAGCGGACGCGCCGCCGCCATGGCTGCGATATGCGCCTCGGTCAATTCGCGCGCCGAAAATTTCTTGGTCTGCAAGCCGTCGCGCGCTGCCGTCATGGTGAGGCGGGTAAGGTCGCTCACTCCACCACCTTCGGCACCACGAAAAAGCCGCGCGCCTCTTGCGGCGCGTTCTTGAGGATGGCGTCGCGGTCGCTGCCGTCATTCACCACGTCGACGCGCATCGGCGTTTTCAGATGCGCGACGCTGGTCATCGGCTCGACGCCGGCGACATCGACCTCGTTCAGCCGCTCGATCCAGGCAAGGATTTTGCTCAGTTCGCCGGCCAGCGGCTCGAGGTCGCTCTCGGGAACTTTGATGCGCGCCAGCGTGGCGATGCGCGCCACGATGGTCTTGTCCAACGCCATGATATAAGTCTCGGAAGTCTGTAGGGCGGCAAACGCTAACACCCACCCATGCCCCTCCGCAATCCTGGCGAACTCCGCGGCTTGCTGGCGCGTAACGCGCGCCTAATGGGCCTCGATGTCGGCACCAAAACCATCGGCCTGGCGCTGTCCGACACGAGACTCAGCATCGCCTCGCCGCTCGACACGATCCGCCGCACCAAGTTCAAAGACGATATGGCCGCCCTCGCGGCCATGGTCGAAAAGCACGGTGTCGGCGGCCTGGTGGTGGGACTGCCGCTGCGGCTCGACGGCAAGGACGGGCCGCGCACCCAAGGCGTCCGGCAATTCACTAAAAACGTACTGGCGGCGCGCGACTTGCCGCTGGCGTTTTGGGACGAGCGCCTATCCACCCTCGCGGTCGAGCGCGACATGATCGCCGCCGACCTCACGCGCCAGCGCCGCGCGGCCATCGTCGACCGCGCGGCGGCAGCGTACATACTCCAGGGCTACTTGGACTGGCTTAACCGCTGGCCTTAGCCGGCTAACATGCATTGCGACTCGGCCGCCATTTGGGCCGCCATGCCCTTTTCGACGTCCGGATTGGACGAGTCCGGGGTCTTGCCGTTCAGCATCGCGTCGTTGAGCGTCTTCAGCGCCGTGATCGCCGCGGCGCGATCGTCCGGCTTGAGTTTGTCCGACGCGCAGCTGCACATCTTGTCGGCGTTCGCGTTATCCTTCTCATTGGCTTTGCACAGCGCGATATAATCGTCCGCGCGGGCCTGTCCCGCCGCACCGACGACAAAAACCATCGCGGCCGCGAGGCCGATCACAACGAGCTTCATTCTAAATCCCCCCGTCAGACAAATCGTGCGGACCGCGACGCGGCCCGAGACGAAACGATCGCACGCTAGCCGGAATTCGTCGCCGCGCAAACCGTAAACTTCACGGCGCACTATTCCCGCGCCTATTCCCCGCACTGATTCTCGGCTTCCATCTGCGCAGCCGAGCCCTCGGCGAATTCCGGGTCGTTAGGGTCGGCCGGCTTGCCGCCGTTCATCGCGTCGCCCATCGCCTTCAACGCATGCATCGCCGCGGCGCGATCCGCGGGTTTGATCTCGCCGGAGGTACAGGCACACAGCTTATCGGCGTTGGGATTGCCGCCCTCGGTGTCCTTGCAAAGCTGGATATAGTCGTCGGCGAACGCCGGCGCCGCCGACAACAGCGCGAACACCGCAAGCCCAATCGCAAAACGCTTCATGATCGCCCCCCATTCAGCGTTCATCTCTGACGCTATGTGATGGGCAGGCGGTGGGCAACGGGAAAAGCGTCCGGCGCCCTGCCCTATTTATTGCAAGCCGAACCAGCCGCCCGTATCGCCGCCCGCCCAACAGCCGTCGGCATGGCAGGCCGGCAGTGCTTCGCCGCAGATCTGCTTGAATTTCGGCGCGGCGCTGATGTCGCGACCGCGATAGCCTTCGGGCTGGAAGATCCGACCGTCATAATCGCCGCGTAGCCTGACCTGGCCCATCACATAAATGTCGGAACCGACCGAATAGGCGCTGCCGCGCTCTTGATGCGAATAGCACGCGGCATAGCCGCCTTCGGGTCCCTGATACAGATTTACCGTTGGGAGCGTGACGGCATGGGTGCCGACCGTCGGATGATTCACCACGCCGCCGTCGAAGACATAGACCTGATAGTCGGGCGGCAGCGTGTGATCGACCTCCGCCCGCGGGTTGCTTCCCGTCAGAAGCAACCCGCAAACCAAGCCGAAACCAAGGAATTTGGCCGCCGTTCCGATCATCGATGATCCCCGTTCCCCATCGCCCAAACCTAGGCGCTCGTCCATGCCCCGGCAATCGCGCCGGTTGAGGCGCTTGCCGCCGGCCGGTCGCCATGGCAGGAAGCGACGGCAGCGACCGAAGGTGCATCGTGACCGACGCTCTCGAGGGGATTCGCGTTTTCGACATGAGCCGCGTGTTGGCGGGGCCGAGTTGCACGCAGCTTCTGGGCGATCTCGGCGCCGACATCGTCAAGGTCGAGCGGCCGGGCGAAGGCGACGACACGCGGAAATGGGGTCCGCCGTTTCTTCAGGACGCAGCCGGCCACGACACGAGCGAGAGCAGCTACTACCTTTCGGCCAACCGCGCCAAGCGCTCGCTGACGCTTGACTTCACCAAGCCCGAGGGTCGCGACCTGGCGCTGCGCCTGATCGCGCAATGCGACGTGCTGATCGAGAACTACAAGGTCGGGACCTTGGCCAAATACGGGCTCGGCTACGACGCGCTGCATCGCGATTTCCCGCGCTTGGTCTATTGCTCGGTCACCGGGTTCGGTCAGACCGGGCCTTACGCGCCGCGTCCCGGCTACGATTTCCTGGCGCAGGCGATGGGCGGGATCATGAGCCTCCAGGGCGAGCCCGACGGCGAGCCGATGAAAAGCGCCGTCGCCTTTGCCGATCTCATGGCCGGCATGTACAGCACCGTCGCGATCCTGGCGGCGCTGCACCATCGCGATCGCACCGGCGAGGGCCAGCATATCGACATGGCGCTGCTCGACACCGAGATCGCCTGGCTGGGCAACCAAGCACAGGCCTATCTCACGTCGGGCGAGATCCCGCCGCGGCTCGGCAATGCGCATCAGACCGTGGTGCCGTATCAGGTCTTCGCCACGGCCGACGGCCATATCGTGCTGGCGTGCGGCAATGACGCACAGTTCAAGCGATTCTGCGCCGCCGCCGGCAAGCCCGAGCTCGGGATCGATCCGCGTTTCGCCACCAACACCGCGCGCGTCGTCAACCGGGCGGACCTGATCCCCGAGGTGGCGCGCCTCATCGCAGAACGCCCGTCAGCGGAATGGATCGCGACGCTGGAGCGCGACGGCGTGCCGTGCAGCCCGATCAACAAGCTCGACCAGGTGTTCGCCGATCCGCAGGTCAAGGCGCGCGAAATGGTGGTGCGGATGGCGCACCCCAAAGCGCCGGCGCCGATTTCGCTGTTGGCGAATCCGATCAAATATTCCGCGACGCCGGTCGAATACAAGCTGCCGCCGCCGACGCTCGGCCAGCACACCGACGCGATTCTGCACGAGATGCTCGGCCTCGACGCGGCCCAAATCGCGGCGCTGCGGAAATCCGGCGTGATCTGATGCCGCTCTACACCATCGGGTACGAAGGCCGGGTGCTCGACGACGTGCTCGGCACACTCAAGGCCAACAAGATCGAGCTGGTCGTCGATGTCCGCGCCTTGCCGCTGTCACGCAAGCGCGGCTTTTCCAAGAACGCGCTGGCGGCGGCGCTCGACGGCGTCGGCATCGCCTACGCCCATCGCGTGGCGCTCGGCACGCCGAAGCCGATGCGCACCCGCTACAAGCGCGACCACGATTTTGCCGCGCTCAAGGTCGCGTTCGAAAAATATCTCGCGAACCAGACCTATTCGCTGTTGGAGCTGAACGACCTGGTCAAGGGCAAGCGCGCCTGCCTTCTGTGCTTCGAGGCGGACCCGAATTTGTGCCATCGTTCGCTGGTCGCCGCCGCTGCGCGCAAGCTCG
>JASHUX010000017.1 GCA_030039775.1 Alphaproteobacteria bacterium
GCGGTCCACCAGGCTAGGTCGTCGGCGACGCGGCCGAAGGTTTTCCGGGCCGCGCGGCCCTTGTCGCCGATCGGCCGACCCTCTGCATCGAAGGTCTCGGCGATCGGCCCAACGGCAAGCGTGCTTGAGGTCACGACGATCCCCAACTCCGACAGGATGGGATGCCAGATCGAGCTGGCCCGCGCGCCGGACAATCGGCCGGGCGAATAGCTGACGATGGCGGCCGGCCGCCAATACCATTCTTCCAGAAAGTGGTCGGTCAGGTTCTTCAGGCCCGACTGCGGGCCCCAATTGTATTCGCCGACGACAAACACGAAAGCGTCCGCCGCGCGGATCTTTCCGGCGAGCTCCTCCATCTTCGGCGGCGCCGTCCCTTTGGGAAATTCCTTGTACATCCGGTCGAGGATCGGCAGGCCGATTTCCCTCGCGTCGATCAGCGCCGCGTTGGCGCCGCGGGCGTGCAGTTCCGAGGTGACGAAGTTCGCCATGCGGATACCGACGCGCTCGGTCCGATAGGACCCGTAAAACACCAGCACCTTATCCGGCACGGCGGCATCCCTCCGGCGTCAGGCGGGCTCCAGGCGAAGCGGGACAGAGATCGGCCCCAATTCGGGCATGCCGCTCATCACGACTGGCCCACAGAGTTCGAAATGACGCGTGCGGGCCAACAGACGCTCGAGCGTGATCTTCATCTCGACGCGCGCGAGCGGCATGCCGGCGCAACGGTGTGCGCCACGGCCGAAGGCGATGTGATCGCGGATGTTCTTTCGACCGAGCTTGAATTCGTCAGGGTCCTCGAACACGGCCGGATCGCGATTGGCGGACGCGTACATCATGGCGATGGGCTCGCCGGGACGGATCGTGCGGCCGTGCAACTCGATTTCGGTCTTGCTGGTTCGGGCGAAGCCCCGATAGGGCGTGTAGAGCCGCAGAAATTCCTCCAACGCCTCGTCCAAGAGCTCGGGGTGCATGCGCAGATGCGACTGAAGATCCGGAGCCCGGCAAAGGTGCACGGCGATCGAGCCAAGGACAATGGGCGGCGCCACCAGGCCCACCACCAAGACCTGGCGGACGCATGCGGCCAGCAAGTGCTCGGGAAAAGCGTTGCCATTGGCGTCTCGTGCCGCCAGGAGCGAGCTTGTGGGATCGACGTCCGGGTCGCGCGGCGCCGCGCGGCGCTCGGCAATGACCTCGACCGACATCTGTTCGAGCTTCTTCGACGCCTTAGCCACGGTGTCGCGATCGAACGCTTCCCACGCTTTCACATAGGCGCGCCCCGTCTCCCACAGGACTTGAGTCTGCTCCGCGCGGAGTCCCATCCATTCGCCGAACACGAGCGCGGGCAGGGGACTGCCGTAATGCTCCACTAAGTCCGCCTCTCCCAATGGGACGAGCTTGTCGAGCAGCGCGTCGGCGTGACGATAAATCAGGGGTGTAATGGCGGCCACGCGCCGCGCGCTGAGCGCGCGGTCGATGGCTTTCCGATACGGCGTGTGGTCGGGCGGATCGAGATGCAGCGGCGGCCGGCGCCCGGTGAGCGAGCTGCTCGGAATGACGTTGCGGACATAGGTGCTGAAATTATCGGAGTCGAGTGCGGCGACGATGTCGGCGTAGCGGCTGAGCGCCCAGAAACCGTCGAACGCATAGCTGTGCGCGACCGGACATTTTGCGCGCAAGTCGGCAAAGACCTGGTAGCTGCTGTCGAAGTCTTCCGGTGCCGTGGGATCGTATTCGTTCGCGTACGACCCGCGGTCCATTTTGGCGTAGGAGCGGTCTTCCATCGTCACACTCGCGCTGTTGGCCGTCCGCTGCAGCAGATCATTTCTTGCACGTCACGGCCGGCGCGATCGGCGCCGTGCCTTCCATGACCTTGATCGTTCCATCGCCGGCCGCGCGGCCGATATAAATCGGCTGCGCCGCATAGCGATCGACGATCGATAACCGTCCGCCGGGATCGTCGATGGCTGCGTGGTCGAGCGCGGCAATAACCGCTTTCGGGTCGCCGTTGCCTTGCTTGAGCGCACTCGCCAATAGCAGCATCCCGTTATAGGCATTCACCGTGTTGACATCCGGCGTGACGCCGCGCGCGAAGCGCTTCTCGAACGCCGCGGTAAAGACTTCGTTCGCCGGACTCCTGACGTCGGCGAAATAGCCGCTAACGGCGATGACGCCCTTCCCGGAGGCGCCGAGCGTGCGCGCCACGGATTCGAACAACAAAACGTCGCCGCGCTGGATTGCCGAGACGCGCGGATCGTTGCTGAATTGCTTGTGAAAGGTCAAATCGTCCGTCCCGATGACGCTGACCACAATCGCGTCCGGTTTCGCCGCCGCGATCTTGGCGAAAACCGGGCTGAAGTCGGAGGTGCCGACCGGCGTGAAGGTTTGTCCGACGACTTCGCCGCCGAGCTTGGCGATGACCGTCTGCGCCAGCTTCATGGTCGCTCGCGGCGTCGAATAATCGCTGGCGAGCAGATAAAAGCGCTTGGCCCCGGTCTTGGCGAGATAGCCGACCAGCGGATCGATCATCTGGTTGGCGATGATGCCGTCGGTGATCATGTTCGGAAAACAAAAGTCTCCCGCCGTCCCGACCGCGGCGACGTAGGGGATACCCGCTTTGAGCGCCGCTTGGTTGCACGCCAGCCGCGGCGGGGTCGGCTCGAAACCGACGATGGCGTCGACCTTATCCTGGAGCACGAAGCGCGCACACACGTCCGCGGCGGTCTTCGGGTCTCCGGCGTCGTCGGCCGTGACGATCTCGACACGTTTTCCGGCCAGATTACCGCCATTGATGGCGTCGACGGCGAGCTCGATGCCGCGCGTGCCCGCGGCCGACCACACGCTGCCGGGCCCGCTGAATGAGGCGATCCAGCCGATCTTGTAAGACGGTTCCTGCCCCCATGCCGCCGCCGACACGCCGATCACGGCGACAATCGCGATCGGCAGAAAAGATTTTTTCATACGTTTCTCCCAACGGTTCCGCGCCAAAGCCGGACATCGCGCGGCTTTGTTGCGCTTCCCGATCGCGCGACCGAGCTATACCAAACCTCGAGGTCGCGCGCCATGAAGGCGGCGTCGGGGGAAAAGCTGAATTTTCCGGGCTCCGATCGTCGAGGGTCGAGCTCGGGTCTTACCGGGAAATTCACGAAGCCGAATCGGCTCCTCAGATTGCCGCCAGCTCCCAAATCCAATAGACGGCAATCGCGACTTGGACGGCGAATGCGACGAACCGCACATTCACGGCGGGCACGCTAATCGATACGAGATGAACGCAGGACTGAATCAGACGTGCGATCAAGAGCCATGGGGCGAGCGGGTCGGTGATGCCGGCTCGATTGGTAAGAAGCGCCACGATCAAAAGGATGCCGAAAAAGGGCAAACTCTCGACGCAGTTGGCGTGTGCTCTCGCCAATCGCTGCATGAAGGCCGAAAGATTGGTATTGTCCGGCCTCAACGCGTTTACGGCGACGGCCCTCGCCAGGATGTAGCGCGTGCGCAATGCCTCCATCAGGATGAGAAGCACCAAAGTCCAGGCGACCAGGCCGATGAGCACGTTTGCCGATGCGTTGTTCATGGCGCGGACCCCCGAGAAATTTGACGTTGCCGTTCGTTGTCGATCGCCTAATTTTGACAACACATCTATGTGCATTCAAAATTACGGCCATGTCAATATGGCAGAACAATGCCGTGCAATGAAATGACGCGGAGATACACCCTCAAGCGCCGAGCCGATCGACAGGCGCAAACGCGGCAAAGGATTGTCGAAGCCGCGGTCGACTTGCACACGCGCGTGGGGCCGGGGCGAACCACGATGAGCATGGTGGCGGAGCAGGCGGGCGTTCAGCGCCACACCCTCTATGCGCACTTCCCCGACGAGCGAAACCTGTTTTTCGCCTGTTCCGGCCTGACCCTCGAGCGCGATCCCCTGCCGAATGCCGAGCTTTGGCGGGGAATTAAGGATCGGCGCGAGCGGTTGCGCGAAGGCCTGGAGGCAATCTA
>JASHUX010000131.1 GCA_030039775.1 Alphaproteobacteria bacterium
TTGTCAGGCCGATGCACCTCACCGCCATGGTTGCGCGCCGCGCGCGCATAATTTTTTCGCTGTCGATCGTGTTTGTGCTCGCCGCCGCCGCGCCGGGCACAGCCGGGCAGACACACCGGACGGCTCACAACGCCGCCGCCTGCAACAGTTCCGGGCAAGTCCAGCAGCTCGCCACCATCTCCAACACGCGCGACGCCAATTTTCAGTGCCTCGGCGTGACGGTGCAAGGCGCCGCCATCAAAGCGCTGCGCGTCGAAAGCCATCACGTCGCAGAAGGCGGCGCCGCAACCGACCGCGTCAAGATCGCCGAATATCCCGTGGCGGAATTCGAGAGCGGCCAAGGCGCCGTGCTCGACGGCAGCCGCGGGTACAAAGCCGTCATCGTGCAGGGACATCCTTCGGCCGCCACCGCAAATGTCGAGCTGGTGACGTCGTACCTCTACGACGGCCTGACCGGCGAATATCATAGCTGTCGCATCACGCTCGACCGGAGCGCGGACGCGGGTTGGCATTTGGTCAATCAATACAATGAACGCGTGTCGAGCATTGTCGTCCGGACCCGCAGCATTCCGGTAATCGGAACGATCGGCATCGCCAATCTCGAAGGGGCCTGCACCCCGACCTGACGGATCAGCCGGCGCCGCCGGCGGCGACGTGCTGCTCGCGGTCGCGCACCACCGCGGTGAGCGGCACAAGCTGTAGGCCCTTCGCGGGCAGGCTCGCGATCCACACTTTGAGGGCGTCGAGCGTCAAATCATGCGGATGACCGATCGCGATGGCGGTGCCGTGTTGCCGCGCGATCCTTTCCAATTCCGCGAGCCGGTCCGTGACGGACGATGCAGTGACGTCGTCGTCCAGCAGGACGTCGCACGTTACCGCGGGCACGCCTTCGCGGGCGGCGGCTTTCAGCAATCCAGCGCCGGCGACATGCGAATCGAGAAACAGCAACCCACGCGTCTTCAGCTCGGCGATGACGGTTTGCGTCGATTCCGAATCGGACGACAGGCTGTTGCCCATGTGATTGTTGACGCCGACGTAACCGGTGAACCGACTCAAATCCCAACGCAGCCGTCGCAGCAATTCGGCGTGCGCGGGATTGGCGCCGGCGGTTTGCGCGACGTATTTCGGCTGGACGATCGGTTCCATTGGCACATGGACGATCAGCTCGTGGCCGGCGTTGCGCGCCGCCGCCGTTTGTTTCGGCAGATCGCTTGCATACGCCAGGAACGACAACGTCACCGGCCCGTCGAGCGCGACGGCGCGCGCGGTGCGGTCGCGGTCGAGTCCGAGATCGTCGATCACGATCGCGATCTGCGGCTGGCCGCTGAACGCCGGCGCCGGGATCGCATTGCGCCGCCAGGTCGGCTCGCCGGTGCCAATCGCGGCACTGGCGGCTGGTGGCGCGGGATTGATGGCCGGCGTCGTCGCGCCTGGCAGCATCGCGACTTGCGTCGGCGTCGGCGATGTCGGCGCCGCCGCAACGATCGGAGCCGGTGCGGACGCGGGCTTTGCCGCTTGCGGCGATGGCGGCTTCTCGGGGGTCCTTTGCGCGGTCACGACCGCCGGTGCGCCGGGCGGGTTTGCGGGCGGCGTGGGCTTCAATACGGGCGACGGCGTTGGCGCGGCCGCAATCGTCGTCTCAGGCTTCGGCTTGTCGATCGGCTTGACCGCTTGCGTCGGTGCCGGGGCAGTCTTCGATGTCGGCGCGACGGCGACCTTCGTCTCGGGCTTCGGCTTGTCCGCGGCGGCTTGAGTCGGCGACGGCGCGACCGGTTTGGCGGCGGTGATCGTCTT
This sequence comes from Alphaproteobacteria bacterium, assembly GCA_030039775.1. Lineage (GTDB taxonomy): Bacteria > Pseudomonadota > Alphaproteobacteria > ATCC43930 > CGMCC-115725 > JAATGI01. The sequence goes on from JASHUX010000131.1 coordinate 1,795, forward strand.
AGGCGGCTCCGGCTTGGCAGCGGCCGTCTTCGGCTGGGCCACGGCAGGCGTTGGCGCCTCCTTGGCGAGCGTTTGCGGCGGTTTGTCCGCGGCGGCGGGCGCGGCGGATTTGGTGTCCGCCGTCAGCTCAGGTTCGCTGTGCGTGTACCAGTACGCGCCGACCACCAACGCGACAGCGGCAATCACGGCCGCTGCGGCGAGCGCGTACGCTATGGGTCGACGGCCCGCACGCGGCGACGCCAGCGCTTCGGCGATGATCGGCTGCAGCGGAACGATCTCGCCGGCCTGGGCGATCGCCGGAGTAGTCTCAATCGGATCGGCGACCGGGGTTGCGCCTTCTTTCGCAAATGTTGGCGCGATCTCCGCCGTCTTATCGGCGGACGGCGGCGTTTCGATCTTTTTTTCCGCCGGCTCGCGCACGGATTTTTCCGTTGCGGCGTGTTTCACCGCGACGTTGCCGTCAACCTTCGCTTCGGTCGCGACGGACGTGGTCGCCCGTGGCGTCGTTTCAAGTTTCGCCGCCGGTTTACGGGGGCCGGCTTCTTCCGCCAGGAACCGCGCGAGCCACGCCTCGGGATCGCGTTTCGGATCGACATCCGTCAGTGCCGCGACTTGCGTCGGAACCTTCGCGGCGGGCGGCAGGATCTCGGCCTTCGCCGCCGAGACCGGCGGGACGATTTCGACGACCGGCGGTGTTGGCGGTGGCGATGCAACGACGGTCGGCTTTGGTGCTTGCGGTGCGACGACAACCGACGGCTGCGCCGCCGGCGCAACGTCGGTACGTTTTGCCTCGACGACGATTTCCGATTTCGGCTCGGCGCCGTGTTTGGCGCCGTTCGCCGGCTCCGCTTGTTTGGGCGGCGGCGCCTCCGGCCGCTTGGTCAATTCGCGCTGCGCCCAATTAGGCAGGCCGGACAATTCCTCCGGTACCGGCGGCCGTTGCCGCTGCCGGTTCAACAGGTTCACAAAATTCGTTAAATTCTCATCCATGGGACGTTGCCCGGTGCCCCCAATGGATGGCAGCCCTTTGACACGGAAATGTCAAGGGAGGTCGGCAGATTCCCCGACGAATCGGTCAAGAGATTGAAGCCTCTCCGGCGGATTCTTTTCGTCGCCCGCCCGCAACCTGTTATAAGGCATTTGCCGGCAAGTTAAAGGAATAGCGTCGCCCATGTTTCTGCTGATCGATAATTACGACAGCTTCACCTACAACCTTTGGCATTATCTCGGCGAACTCGGCGCCGAGGTGATTGTCCAGCGCAACGACGCGCTGACTGTCGCGGACGTGGTCGCGATGCGCCCCGAAGGCGTTGTGATCTCGCCGGGCCCCAGCGTCCCCGAGAACGCCGGCATTTGCATCGAATTGGTGCAAAAGGCGGGGCGGATCCCGGTCCTCGGCGTGTGTCTCGGCCATCAGGCGATCGGCGCCGCGTTCGGCGGCCGCGTGATCCGC
>JASHUX010000132.1 GCA_030039775.1 Alphaproteobacteria bacterium
CCCTTCAGCACGCCGGCCTGGATGGCGGCGCCGACGGCGACGACCTCGTCCGGATTGACCGAGCGGTTCGGCTCCTTGCCGAAGAACTGCTTCACCGTCTCGATGACCTTGGGCATACGGGTCATGCCGCCGACCAGGATCACTTCATTGATCTCGGAGGCTTTCAGGCCGGCGTCCTTCAACGCGTTGCGGCACGGCTCGATGGTGCGTTGGATTAGTTCGTCGACCAGGGCTTCGAGCTTGGCGCGCGTCAGTTTGACAGCGAGATGCTTCGGCCCCGAGGCGTCAGCGGTGATGAACGGCAGGTTCACTTCCGTCTGCATCGACGAGCTAAGCTCGATCTTGGCCTTTTCCGCCGCCTCTTTCAGACGTTGCAGCGCCAGTTTGTCTTTGCGCAGGTCGATGCCCTGCTCTTTTTTGAATTCGTCGGCGAGATAGTCGATGATGCGGCTGTCGAAATCCTCGCCGCCGAGGAACGTGTCGCCGTTGGTCGATTTGACCTCGAACACGCCGTCGCCGATTTCGAGCACGGAAATATCGAACGTTCCGCCGCCGAGGTCGTACACGGCGATAGTGCCGGTGCCCTTTTTCTCAAGCCCGTAGGCGAGCGCGGCAGCGGTCGGCTCATTGATGATGCGCAGCACGTCGAGGCCGGCGATCTTGCCCGCATCTTTGGTCGCCTGGCGCTGGCTGTCGTTGAAGTAGGCCGGCACCGTGATGACTGCCTCGGTTACCGGTTCGCCGAGATAGGCCTCGGCAGTTTCTTTCATCTTTTGCAGGATGAAGGCGCTGATCTGGGAGGGCGCGTATTTCTGATTGCGGCCTTCGACCCAGGCGTCGCCGTTGTCGCCCGCGATGACCTTGAAGGGGACGAGGTCCATCTCCTTCTTGACCATCGGGTCGTTCATGCGCCGGCCCATCAGGCGCTTGATGCCGTAGAACGTGTTGAGCGGGTTGGTGACCGCCTGGCGCTTGGCCGACTGGCCGACCAGCCGCTCGCCGGATTCCGTGAAAGCGACCATCGAGGGGGTCGTCCGCGCGCCCTCGCTGTTTTCGATGACCTTGGCGTTCTTGCCGTCCATCACGGCGACGCAGCTATTCGTCGTGCCGAGGTCGATACCGATGACTTTTGCCATGTCCACCCTCTTGTCAGCAGGTCCGCCGGCCCATCAGGCGGCGCCGTACGAGACCCCAATGTCAAAATTTTGCCCGGCGATCCGCCGCGCCAAGCTTATATATGGCGGAGGGGTAGGTGTCGCAAGGGCAGGAGGCCCGGTTTTGGCTATTCGAATGGCGGATTTGCCCGGTTTTTCCGATATCGAAGCCGCCTCGCCCCGGCTCCAAGGCCGGGCCGTCCACACCCCCCTCCTGGAGGTTCCCCGGGTCAATGACCGGGTCGGCTACCGCCTTCTCCTCAAGGCCGAGTGCCTGCAGCGCACCGGCTCGTTCAAGTTCCGGGGCGCCTTCAACCGTCTCTCGGCCCTGGGCCCGGCCGAGCGACAGCGCGGGGTGGTGGCGTTTTCCTCCGGCAATCATGCCCAGGGCGTCGCCTGCGCGGCCCAGCTTCTGGACATCAAGGCCGTCATCGTCATGCCGGCCGACGCCCCGCGTATCAAGATTGCGAACACACGCGGCTACGGCGCCGAGGTCGTGCTTTACGACCGCCGCACCGAGAGCCGCGAGGGCATCGCCGACCGCCTCGTCGCCGAGCGCAGCGCCACACTGGTCCGACCCTTCGACGATCCGCTGATCATCGCCGGGCAAGGCACCGCGGCGATGGAGGCGATCGCGGACGCAGCGGCACAAGGGTTCGCCTTCGACGCGATGGCGGCGCCGGCGTCCGGCGGCGGGCTGATCGCCGGCTGCGCGCTCGCCTGCGAAGGGCTGAGCCCCAAGACCCGCGTCTATACTGCCGAGCCGGCGGGCCTCGACGACCATGCGCGCTCGCTCGCGGCCGGCCACCGCGTCGGCCACGATGCCAAGGCCGAGAGTATTTGCGACGCGCTTCAGGCGATCATGCCGGGCGAAGTCACGTTCTCAACCGCTCACGGCTCGCCGGCGGCCTCACGGTCACCGACGACGAGGCCAAGGACGCGATGCGCGTCGCTTTCGCCGAATTCAAGCTCGTGCTCGAACCATCGGGCGCGGTGGCGCTCGCCGTCGCCCTCGAAGGCCGCATCCCCGGCCCCAACCGCGCCGTCTGCGTCATCGCCTCCGGCGGCAATGTCGACGCCGGGTTCTATGCCGAGGTGCTGCGCGGCTAGCGTTGGTCGATCGAATCGACGCGGTTCGGATAGAAGGCGACGTGGTCCTTGATCTGGGCCACCGCCTCGTACGGCGTCTTGTAGCTCCACACCGCGTTCTCGGTCTTGGCCCCACCGGCCGGGATGCTGTAGTAGCTGCAATCGCCCTTGTAGGGGCAATAGGTCGAATGGCTGGTCGCCACCAGCAGCGACCGGTCGACATCCTTCATCGGGATGTATTGCACCGGCGGATAGCTCGCCTCGCGCAGCGTTAGCGCCGACGCGCTGTCGGCCACGACCTTGCCGGCAACGGTGACAACGACGCGGCCTTGGGTCGGCTCGATGGTGATGGGATGGTCGGGTCCGGGGATTTTGACGGGCTTGTCGGTCATGTCGGGAACCTCCACTGACTGTGCCTAATATTGGCGCTGTTCCCGCCGGGATGCTACTGCATCGTTCGAAGAAACGCCGAATCGAACCATGGCGAGGCACTCATGCTGAAGCATTTCCATGTCCTTTACGTCGGCCAGATCGAGCTCGACCATGTCGGGCGCGACGGCACGCTGGCGAACGAGCGGCGCTATACCGACGAGCGGCTGCGCGAGGCGTTCTTCACCGCGCGCGACGTGGCGCTTCTGATGGAGGAGCTGGGCTTCGACGTGCTGTGGACCGCCGAGCATCATTTTCAACGCGAGGGCTACGAGGTCTTCCCCAATCTGGTCCAGCTCGGCCTGTGGCTTGCGACGCAAACCAAGCGGCTCAAATTCGGCTGCGCCTTCAACATCCTGCCAATGTGGCATCCGCTGCGTCTTGCCGAGGATTACGCCATGGCCGACATCGTCACCGACGGCCGCGTCATCATGGGCGTCGGGCGCGGCTATCACACCCGCGAGGTCGAGACGTTCGGCGCGCCGCTCCTCGACGCGCAAAAGAACCGCGACTATTTCGAGGAACAGCTTCAACTCCTTCTCACCGCGTTCAACGAGCAATCCTTCCACCACAAAGGAAAATTCTTCGAATGCCCGCCACCGGTCGACTATCGCGGCTACACGCTCAAGGACATCACGCTGGTGCCGCGGCCCAAGCATCTCCCGGTCGAGATCTGGATGCCGATCGCCAGCGGCAAGACCATCGACATGATGGCGCGCTACGGCTTGAACGCGATGGTGACGCTGAACGGCGAAAAGATTCTCGACGACATGGCGCGCGCGTTCCGCGACGCGTGCCATCGGCACGGCCGCGACGTGGCACTCGGCCAGGATATGGTCTGGGGCGCCGGCGTGTGCATCGACGAGAGCCGCGAAGCGGCGATGCGCAAACTCGAACCCGCGCATGACGAACGCTTCAAATGGTTCGCGCCGTTCGGCTTCGTCCGCTACGCCGACGAGCAAGGGCGGCAATGGGGCACGCCCGGGGCGCCGACGCGGATGCCGACGTTGAAGGACGGGGTCGAGCAGAAGGCCTGGTTCTGCGGCACGCCAGCCGAGGTGATCGACGGCATCAAGTCCGTGGCGTCGCGCTATCCCGGCCTCGAGCATTTCATGTTGCATTGGCCCGAAGGCATGCCGCCCGCCGAATTCAAGGACCAGCTCCGCCGCTTCG
>JASHUX010000133.1 GCA_030039775.1 Alphaproteobacteria bacterium
GGATTCGTAGTAGGAGCGGTTGAAGATGCCGATGCGCCCGCGCTCCGGGAGGTTCCTCACCGCGCGCCACAAGAAATCGTGCCGCAATTCCTCGGCGCTCGGCTGTTTGAAGCCGAACACTTCGCAGCCCTGTGGATTGACGCCCGACATGACGTGCTTGATGGCGCCGTCCTTGCCGGCCGTGTCCAGCGCCTGAAAGATCAGCAGCAGCGCGTATTGGCCCGTGGCGTAGAGCCGGCTTTGCTGTTTGCTCAGCCGATCGACATGCTCCGTGAGCATGGCGGCATGGTCCTTTTCCGATTTGTAGACGGGCGCGATGGCCGTCGGCCATTTCTTGAGATCGACCGCGTGCCCTTCGTTCGCCCGGAAATCCGACGACTTGATTTTCATGCCTCTTGACCTCGGCCCTTATCCGTTGAGAGTCGGCTTGCTCATTGAGGGAGGAAAGCCGTGAAGCTCTGCTATTTCAACGATTATCGCCTCGGCGTCATCAAAGGCGACAGCGTCGTCGACATTACCGAGGTCGGCAAGGACATTCCGCAGCGCGATACGCGCGACATCATCGTCGGGCTGATCGAGCGCTGGGACGGCTATCGGGGCAAGGTCGAAAAGGCGGCGGCCGACGGCAAGGGCGTCGCCCTCAAGGGCGTGCGGCTGCGCGCGCCGGTGCCGCAGCCCGGCAGCATCGTGTGCATGGCGGTGAATTACATGGAAAACGGCACGCTGCCGCAAAAGCCGCATATCAGCGCCTTCCACAAGGGCCCGACCTCGATCATCGGCGACGGCGACACGATGGTGCTGCCGGACACGCCGGCGACCATCTTCGAAGGCGAGGCCGAGATCGCGTTGGTGATCGGCAAGCGCGCGACCGACGTCAAGCTCGCAGACGCCATGAAGCATGTGTTCGGCTATACCTGCTTCATCGACGGCTCGGCGCGCGGCCTGGTGCCCTCGACCAACATCTTCTTCCCCATGAAGTCGCGCGACACGTTCGCGCCGATCGGCCCGTGCATCGTTACGGCCGACGAGATCCCGGACCCGCATAATCTCCAGATCAAGCTCTCGAACAACGGTCATCTGATGCAGGACTTCAACACCAACGATATGGCGCACAACATTCCGCGCTGCATCGAGTGGATGAGCGCGATCCAGACGCTCGAGTCAGGCGACATCCTCGCCACCGGCACCAACCACCGCGGCCTTCATTCCTTCATGGACGGCGATAAGATCGAGCTGACGATCGAAAAAATCGGCACGCTGCATAGCGCGGTGAAGGACGATCTGAAGCGCACCTGGGCACGCACCACGCGGCTGCAGCATCGCGAGGCCGGCGGCGAAGGCCCGCACACGCTGCAGACCGGCGGCAAATACGCCAAGTCGTGAGAGGAGAGACCCCATTAGAGCTGATCCCCCTTCGTCGTCCCTACGAAAGCAGGGACCCAGGCTAAGCGACTGGCTTCCCGCTTTCGCGGAAATGACGAACTTGGTTGGAGAGGCGGCAATTAAGTAGGAGGCGGAACGATGAAAGTGATGAAAACGGCCGAGATCGAGAAGGTCGATCGCGAGATCAAGCTGTTCAAAGGCCATGTCAGCGCGCAGACGGTGCTGGACAACGACAGTACGGCGCTCCGCGCGAGCCTGATCAATTTCGACAAGGGCGCGGTCAATATATTCCACGTCCACGAATACGATCAGATCCTCTACGTCACCGCGGGCGAGGGCATCATTGCTACGGAAAAAGAGGAAATCCGCATCCGGCCGGGCGATTTCGTGCACATCCCGGCAGGCGAGAAGCATTGGCACGGCGCCACGCCGGACTCATCGATGTCGCACATCGCGATTTCAATCCGCGGCAAGACGACGTTCTGAAATATCGGCCGTTCAGAGGTGTGTCTTCAGGAACGCGAGCACCTTGGGCATGATCGCGCTGGTGTCGACGCCCCAGAAGCAGTGATCGGCGCCGACCACCTCGACCAGCTCGGCGGTCGTTCCCGCTTTCTTTAACGCGGCGGCGAGCGCGCGGCCCTGTCCAACCGGCACGATCCGATCAGCCGTGCCGTGCTGAATGAGGAACGGCGGCGCCGAGGCTGAGACGTACGTCACGGGCGACGCGGCGCGCGTTTTGTCCTTCACGACCTGGATCGGGCCGCCGACCATGCGCGCCTCGGGCGAGGACGGGTCGTTGTGCGGCTGGAACGTGGTCGGCCCGAGTTGCTCGTCCATCGTCAGCAATTCCGTCGGGCCATACCAGACGACCACGGCCTGCACCGCGCTCGATGGACCGGTAACGCCGACCTCGCCTTCGAGTTCGGGACGGTCCCCGGTCACGCCGAGCAAGCACGCGAGATGGCCGCCCGCGGATGCGCCCAACGCGGCAAACCGCTTCGGGTCGAGCCCGAACACCGCCGCGTGCTTGCGCAAATAGCGCACCGCCGCCTTGCAGTCGTGAAGCTGTGTCGGGAACTGCGCCTCGCCGCTGAGCCGATAGGCGATGCGCGCGACGGCGTAGCCCGCGTCGAGCAAGCGGTCGACAAATTCCAACTTATCGACGACGGCGTTGTTCATCGTGGGGCAGCCTTGGAACCAGCCGCCGCCGTGGATCCAGATCACGGTGGGGTAAGGACCGGTGCCGCCCGGCGTGAACACGTCGAGAAACAGCGGACGGAACCCGGCGGGTCGTGCGTAGAACAATTCCGGCCAATGTATCCGTCCCGACGCCAGCGTCGCCTTGTACGCGAGGCGACTGTCATAGTCGGAGGCGATCTCGCGCAACATGCGGTCTTCGGGCATGGGGCAATCTCCTGATGCGATCGATGCAAGCTCCCAGGTTACGGCGCTTGCTTTATTAGGACGCGAAGTTCATAGCTCCTATAAGGGATTCAAACCCCGCGAACAACGCCGAGGGAGGGAAAATTCGCATGCGCTGGATGATTGGTCTGCCCGCTGCCGCTGTCGTGTTCGCCGCTGCGGTCGGGGCGAACCCGACCCCGTCCCTGGCGCAGCAGGAATTTCACGTCGGTATCGTCGCCTCCGTGACCGGCCCGTTCGCGTCGCCGACCAAGGACACGTTCGACGGTTTCTATGCCTGGGAAAAGACCCGCGGGCTTCCAGGCAAGAAGCTCGCGCTCGAGATCCTCGACGACGAGACCAATCCGGTGAATTCGGCGAACGCGTTCCGCAAGCTCGCGGGCGAGCCGGCGATCCAGCTCATCGTCATGAACACCAACAGTACCTCGGCGCTGGCGGCAAAGTCGTTTGCCTCCGAATACAAGGTGCCGATCATCACCGGCGGCGGCATCGACGCGTTGGGGATTCCGCCAAACCCTTGGATGTTCAAAGTGGCGCCAAGCGCCGCCGACAGCCTGCGGGTGCTGGCAGAGTACATCAAGAAGAAGGGCTATAAGCGTGTCGCCCACATCTACGGCACCGACGCCTACGGCCAAAACGACCACAAGGTGCTCGACGGCTACGCAAGCGAATACGGCTACACGATGGTAGCGGAAGAGAGCTTCGCCATCGACGACACCAACTTCACGGCGCAATGGGCGCGCATCAAGGCGGCCAACGCCGACATCGTCTATTCAAGCGCATCGGGCCGTGGCGCAATCCTGTCGTTCAAGACCTATAAGCAGCTCGGCGTCACCGCGCCGCTGGCGGTCACGGCGGCCGGGGTCGGCGCCGCCTTCTTCCAGGCGATCGGTGGCGCCAAGAACGCTGACGGCCTGTTGTCGCCGACACAGCGCGGCACATTCGCCGTCACCACCGGCCCGGCGGCGGAATATTACGCGACGCTGCAAAAGGCGCTCGGTCACACGCCGGTCTATTTCAACGTGTTCGGCTATGACATCGGCCTAATTATGGAGGCGGCGGTGAAGAATTCCGGCGGCTCGCGACAAGGCTTGCGCGATGCCTTGGAGAAGCTCAAGGACTTGCCGTGCATCAACGGCCCTGTCACCTATACCCCGCAAAACCACACGGGCAACGACTATCGTGCCGTGGCGATGGGCGTGCTTAAGGATGGCGTGATGGTGCCGGTGGAGTAGCCGTCACTTGCAACTGACGCTTTTTCTGCAGCTACTGCTGCCGGGCATAACGACTGGCTGCATTTATGCCTTGGTCGCGGTCGGTTTTGTGATCTGTGCCAACGTTTCCGGCGTGGTGAATCTCGCGCAGGGGGAATTCGTCATGGCCGGCGGCATGGTATCCGCGTGGCTGGCGGTGACGACAGGATGGCCGCTGCCGCTGGCCATTCTGGTGGCGATGGCAATTGGGGCAGCGCTGGGCGCGGCGCAGGAGAAATTGACGCTGGCGCCGGTAAGGCGCGCCCCGCCGTTCATTCAAGTTACGACAACGGTCGGCGTCGCGATTGTCGTCCGCGGCTTCGCGCTGGTGCTGTTCGGTACCGATCCGTTGAGCCTCCCTGGCTTCAGCGGCGACGGCATATTTTTCGTCGGTGGCGCCGTCATTCAGGTTCAATCCTTGTGGGTGTGGGGCACGACAGCCGGTTTACTCGCTGCAACGTTCGGCATTCTTCGCTATACCGATATCGGACGCGCGGTCCGCGCTTGCTCGATCAATCTGCAGGCCGCGCGCTTGATGGGCGTCGACGCTGAGCGGCTGCGCGTCATCGTTTTCGCCGTCAGCGGCGCGGTCGGAGCCCTGGCCGGCGCGGTGGTGACGCCGATTGTGTTGTCGACCTGGGACGCCGGTGTCAACTACGGCATCAAGGGTTTCGTCGGCGCGATCATCGGCGGGTTCCGTTCGCCGTTGCTGGCCGTCGCCGGCGGCATCGGCATCGGCGTGGTCGAGGCGTTCGGTGCCGGCTACATCTCCACCGGTTGGAAGGATTTCATCGTTTACGGCGTGCTGCTCGCCTATCTGTTGGTTCGCGGCGGCGTGTTCCGCTTCGGGCGCGCGGCGTTTGCCGCCGCGCTCGCCAGCCCGACGCACTGAGCATGACTCTGCGGCAGCGCAAAACCGCGCTGGCGGCGCTGCTCGGCACGGTCGCGGTCATCGTTTACCCGCTGATCTTCAACGACGATTACCATCTCGGCGTCGGCATTACCGCCGGCGCGCTCGCGACCAGCACAGTAGGCGTCGTCTTGCTCTTGGGCCTGGCGCACCAATTGGCCATCGGCCAGGCGGCATTCAGCATCATCGGCGGCTACACGACCGGCATCCTCTGCGTCAATTACGGTTGGGACCCGTTCGTCGCGATGATCGTCGGTGCGGTCTTGACCATGCTGCTGGCTTATGCCATCGCGCCGCCGCTGCTGAAACTGCGCGGCTTTGTCCTGGTGATGGCGACGCTCGCGCTTCATTTGATGCTGATTGTCGTCGCCTATCAATTACCAATCACCGGCGGACCCATCGGTATCACCGCGGTACCGAAATTCGCGATCTTCGGCGTGGTTCATTTCAACGGCGAGACAGACTTTTTCTACGCCGTGTGGGCGATCGCCGCCATCGCCATTGCCATCGGCATCAATATCGACCATTCCGCGATCGGCCGTGCCTTGCGGGCGATCGCGGCGAGCGAGGCAGCCGCCGCATCGGTCGCCGTCGATATCAACCGTTACAAGGTGCAGATGTTCGTGATCGGTGCCGGCATGGCGAGCGTTTCGGGCAGCCTGATCGTGCATTATCTCCGCGCTATCGACCCGACCGTGTTCGGGTTTGCCTTTAGCCTCAATCTGGTGACCGGCACCATTATCGGCGGTCTGCTCTCGGTCTGGGGCGGCGCGTTGGGCGCGGTTATCATCATCGGCTTGCGCGAACTCTTGCGCGAATTGTCGCTGCCGCTATGGGAGGCGATGATTATGGGCGCGCTGACGGTCGTGATTCTGATCGTCTTGCCGCGCGGCATCGCCGGCTTCATCGGCGATGTCGTCGATTGGATCATGGGCGCGCGGGGCGGCCAACGCCTCACCGTGACCGGACCGGGTACGGTCGCGCTAACGCCGTTCGTGGCCGACAACGGCGGCGAAAGCGCAATGCTGGAAGTGTCGAATGCGGCGCGCTCGTTCGGCAATCTTCGCGCGGTGAACAATGTGAGTTTCGGCGTTGCTTCCCGCTCGATCACGGCGCTGATCGGGCCGAACGGCGCCGGCAAGACGACGATGTTCAATCTGATCGGCGGCTATCAGCCGCTCGATGCCGGATCGATCCGTTTCGAGTTGCGCGAAATCGGTGGGCTGTTGCCGCAGGACATCGCCGATCTTGGTGTCGCTCGCACCTTTCAGAACACGCAATTGTTTGGAAACATGACGGTGCTTGAAAACGTCATGTGCGGCAGGCATCGCGA
>JASHUX010000134.1 GCA_030039775.1 Alphaproteobacteria bacterium
TCAATAGGGCTGCTAACCCTCGTAGTTGCCCGGCGGATTGTAATTGCACACCCAATATTGCCCCTGGGCGCTCGTCGCCAGCCCACAGCCTACTTGCGTCGTGGTCTTCCAGACGACTTGGGTGTAATGCCCGCACACAGCGGTGCAACTATTGGCGGCATAGTTATAGCTCTGCACCTCGGCAACCCAAGCCCCAACGACGTCGCCCGGGGCCGCTGTACCGCTGGTCCAGTACAGGTTTTCGCCATAGGGTATTGTCGGTCCGGTGTTCCGACGTTCCCGCGGCCGCCGAGCTTTGTGCCCACGCTTGAGCATACGCCGAAAGCGTCGTGGACCAGGTCAGCGGTGGCACCCCTACTTGTGCCCGTGCGCTATTGTGCGCGGCGAGCATCTGGGCGACCCAAGCCGGATCGCCAGGGCCGTCGGCAAGCGCGGGTAGCGCGACGGCCGTGACACTCGTCCCGACAATCGCGATGCCCATGTATCGACGCAGTCTTTCCCCGTAGTTAGACATTCTCTTTCCCCTCTGAGCTAACGTCCCCCGCCGCGTGGCTGAAAGCGGCGCATCACTTCATGGAGCACGCGCGCGCCGGTTTCGGCGTCCGCGGCTGTAATCGATTCCGCGGGATTGTGGCTGATCCCTCCTTTGCAGCGCACGAAGATCATTCCGACATCGCAGAGGCTCGCGATCGCCATCGCGTCATGCCCTGCGCCGCTGGCAAGCCGGCGACGGGTCAGACCGAGCGCCGCGATGGCGCGTTCGATCTCGACCATCAGCCAGGCCGAGCACGCGACCGCTGAACTTTCAAATGTGCGGTCGAGCGTGATTTTTACGCCTCGTTTGCGCGCGATTGCCTGCGCCGCCGCCACGATGTCGGCATAGGTCCCAAGCCGGGTTGCGTCGTCGGGCGACCGCAGATCGAGACTGAAGGTTGCCTTCCCGGGAATGACATTGGTAGCGCCAGGCGAGGCCGCGATCCGCCCTACCGTCGCGACCAATGCGGGGTTGTCGCGGGCACGTGCCTCGATGGCAACGATGATTTCGGCCGCCGCTGTCAGCGCATCATGACGCAACTTCATCGGCACGGTGCCGGCATGGCCGGGTTCGCCGACGATCTCGATGTTGGCGCGTGTGCCGCCCGCGATGGAAGTGACGATGCCCACCGGCAAACCATCGGCCTCGAGCACCGGCCCTTGCTCAATGTGCAGCTCGAAATAGCCCAGCACGTCGCTCCGCCGCCGGGCCACCATGCGGATCGCCGCGGGGTCGAGACCAAACGATGTCAGCGCCTCACGCAACGTGACGCCGTCCGCGTCCTTGCGGTCGAGCACCGTCTTGTCGAAAGTGCCCGCCACCGCGCGGCTGCCCAGCAGAGTCGATTGAAAGCGAACCCCTTCCTCGTCGCCGAAACCGATGACTTCGATGGCGAAGGACGGCCGCTCGCCGCGACGATGGAAAGCGGCGACGCAGGCGATCGCAGTCAGCACGCCGAGAATACCGTCATACTTTCCTGCGTCGCGAACGGAATCGATATGCGAACCGAGCAACAGCGCCGGCAGTCCCGGCCTCGATCCCTCGTAGCGCCCAACTACATTGCCGATGGCATCCATCGAGGCTTCCATACCGGCGTCGCGCATCCATTCCATCACGCGGTCGGCGGCGGCACGGTGCTGTTTCGTGAGAAACGTACGGGTTACGGTGCCGGGTTCCTCGGTAATCGCGGCGAGCTCGTCTGCCTGCGCCATAAGGCGCTCGCCGACGCCGCTCAGCGCGTCCGCGCCGATCTCAATTTCGCCGGCACTCAACATCTCGTCGAGGCGAAAGCGCGCGATCTGCGCTACCTCGTCGAGCGCGACGCCAAATTCGTCAGCGGCGGCATGGTCGACGCGCTCCTGCATTGCTTCGAGAATCTCCTCGCGTTTCTTTCCTTTCACCGCAAGGATGAACGGAAAGCCGAAGCGGTCGCGATAGGTCCGATTGAGGTTGCGCAACTTGGCCGCGGCGGCAAGGCGCACGGCGTCGAGACCTGCGCCGGCCTGCTCTCGGCGCGAAAATTCGGTCGCGATCTTGGAAGCGCCGAGTTCCGGATGTGCTTTCAGCAACGCCAACTGCCGGTCTCGCCCGGCGCTGTTCATCGCATCCACCATCGCGTTATGCAGGGTGTCGATATCGGCAAACGGCCGCTTGTTCCAGACCATCTCGGCGACCCATGGCGAGTGCTCGAAGACATTGCCGAGCGTCGCGGCGAATTCCGCCTTTTCCATGCCGTTCAGCGCCGCCAGCGTCAGACTCATGACGCCGCCTTACGGTAAGGAAAATTCTTCCGCCAATGGCGCGCGATGTCGATGCGGCGGCAAATCCAGACCCGTTCGTGGCTTTGCACATAGTCAAGGAACCGCGCCAGCGCTTGCGCGCGGCCGGGGCGGCCGACGAGACGACAATGCAGGCCGACCGACATCATTCGCGGCTTCTCCGCGCCCTCGGCATAGAGCAGATCGAAACTGTCTTTCAGGTATTGGAGAAAATGCTCGCCGTTGCCAAACCCCTGCGCCGTGGTGAGGCGCATGTCGTTGGCCTCCAGCGTGTAGGGCACAATGAGGTGGGGCTTGCCGGCGACCATTTCCCAATAGGGCAATTCATCGGCATAGGAATCGGCATCGTAAAGAAAGCCGCCATGCTCGGCGACGAGACGGCGCGTGTTCGGGCCCATACGGCCGGTATACCAGCCGCGCGGCTTGACGCCGGAGACCCGCTCGATCGCGTCCACCGCGAGAGCGATATGCGCGCGCTCCGTTTCGGCATCGACATACTGATAGTCGATCCAGCGCCAACCGTGCGAGGAAATCTCGAAATCGGCTTCGACCATCGAGGCCGCGATTTCCGGCACGCGCGCCAGCGCCATACCGACGGCGAACACCGTTACCGGCAGTTTGCGCTCCGTGAAAAGGCGACGTAGCCGCCACCAGCCGACCCGACTGCCATATTCGTAATGCGATTCCATGTTGATGTGGCGCACACCGAGCAACGGCACGGCATTGACGATGTCGGACAGGAACGCCTCGGATGCAGCGTCGCCATGAAGAATATTGTTCTCGCCGCCTTCCTCGAAATTGACGACGAACTGCAATGCCAGCTGTGCGCCGCTCGGCCATTTCGGATCCGGCCAATCGCGGCCGTACCCGACCATGTCGCGTGGATAAGGCTGGCGAGCGTCAGTCACGCGGTGCGCCCTCCGCGATCCAGGCACCGAGCAGGGTGCGCTCCTTTGCCGTCATTCCGGTCTTGTTGCCGAGCGGCATCGCGTTGGTGTCGACCGCCATCAATTTGATTTTCGCGGCCAGGCCGGTGATCTCTTGGCCGGTATCGAACTTCACGCCGTTCGGCGCCTCGCGGAACATATCGTCGGTCGGACGCGCCGAATGACACTGCACGCAGCGATGCGCGATAACGGCGTCGGCCTGGTTGAAGCTCACGCGTTCGCCCGTCGTCGTGGCGCCGCTCATCGGCACGGAGGTGATCAAGGCCAAGGCAAGCGCACCGATCACGGCCCCCGCCAGCACGTACGGCGCCGCCTTGCCGCCGCGGTCGAATGTGTTGAGGAAATAGCGCACGCCGGCGCCGACCAGGAACAGTGCGATCAGGATCACCCAATTCCATTTCTGGCCATACGTGTTCGGAAAGTGATTGCCGATCATCACGAACACGACCGGCAGCGTCATATAGTTGTTGTGGAGCGAACGCTGCTTCGCCGCGTTTCCCCACGCCGGGTCGGGCACCTGCCCCGCGGCGTTGGCGCGCACCATGCGGCGCTGGCCGGGCTGAATCACGAACAGCACATTGGCGACCATGATGATGCCCATCATCGCGCCGACATGCATGTAGGCTGCGCGGCCCGACAGCACGTGCGCGAGGCCCCAAGCGATCGCGATCAGCAGCCCGAAACAGACGAGATTCATCAACCCCTCGAACCGGTTGAGGGGCGAGCGCCAGATCAGCTCATAGATCGTGAAGCCGCCCGTTAGCGTTAGAACGCCGATGCCGATCGCCTCGCCTTGTGAAATATCGGCGACGGCCGGATCGATCATGAAGCCGCTGCCGCCGAGATAGTAGACGATGAAGAGAAGGGTGATACCGCTGAGGCCGGTGAGATAGGCCTCCCATTTGTACCAGTGCAGCTCGGGAATTTTCGCCGGCGGGACGTATTTGAGCTTCTCGACCTCGTAATAGCCGCCGCTATGGATGAGCCAAATTTTGCCGGCGGAATGCTTATTGCCGCCGAGCGTGGCGGTCAGGTGCGCGTCGAGATAGATGAAAAAGAACGAGGTCCCGATCCAGCCGATCCCGACGATGACGTGGAACCAGCGCACGAATAGGTTGGCCCATTCGAGAATACCCGCGCTCATCGCCCCCACCGCACGAACAGAGAGAGCGGCGCGTCCCCCGCGCCGCTCTCCGTTACCCGGTCACGCCCGCGGGCTGAGACCGAAATCGTATTTCAATGCGTACGTGTTCTTGCCGACCGACTTAAAATCCTGAATCAGGGATTCCTTCACGCCGAACACAGCATCCTCCTGGATGTGCGGCGCGCCCTTGACGAACAGGTGCGTGGTCAGCGGCTTATAGCCCTCCGCCGATACCATGAAATGCAAATGCGCCGGGCGCCATGGCGCCCGGTGAGTCGCGCGCATCAGCACGCCGACCGGGCCGTCCGTCGGAATCTGATAACCCTTCGGCAGCACGGACTTGAAGTGATAGGTACCGTCACGGTCGCTGCGGAATTTGCCACGCAGCTCGTATTTCGGCTTGTTCGCGTCCTGGTTCGAATAGAGCCCATCCTCCCCCGCCTGCCAAACATCGATCAGCGCATTAGCGATCGGCTTGCCCCTCGGATCGTGGATCACGCCGGTGACGTCGAGCGGATCGCCCGGCGGGTTGCCGTCGACCATCGCGCCCTTCGGCAGTTCCGGCGCGCCCGGTACGTAGAATGGTCCTTGCACAGTCGCCTCGGTTTCGCCTGCGCCGGTGCCGTGGTTGAGCTCGACCACCGTCATCGACAGGCCGAGCACGTCCGACAGAAGAATAAATTCCTGACGCATCTCGTCACAAATCTGGCCGACGGAGGTCACGAACTCGATGCCCTTGATCCATTCTTGCTCGGTCAGCTTCACTTCGCGCGCGAAGGAATGAAGGTGCTTCACCAGGCTGGTCATGATCTCCTTGAGGCGGGGATCAGGGCAGTCCTTGTAACGCGACACAACTTCGTCGGTGAGCTTCGATCCGATTAGAGTTGGCATTTTTCCTCCTCATTCGAGACGGACCCGGCGGCGAACCGGGAAAAAGTGAATATCGTAGCGGTCGGCCAACAAGCCCCACAGCCCGCGCCGCGCGAGCAGCATAATGACCACGGCGACCGCCCCGAGCAAGATCATGTACCAGGCGCCATAATCGGCCAAGAAATATCGCAGTCCGAAGAACACCAAAGCCCCAATGAAGGGGCCTTCGATACTGCCGATGCCGCCGATGACCACGATGAAGATCACGTCTGCGGTCCAATCGATGACATCAAAGGCTGCGTCCGGCGAAATCCGGAGCTTCTCGAGATAGATCACCGCACCCAGCATGCCCGTGACCAGCGCCGCGAGGAGATAGACGGCGTACTTTGTGCGGTCGTTGTTGACCCCGATACTGCCGGCTGCGGTCTCGGAATCGCGGATCGCGGTGAGTGCCAGCCCCTGGCGCGAGCGCAGCCAGGCAAACACCGCCGCAACCGTGCCGATGCCGAGGACCAGGCCCATATAGTAAAGCACGGTCTCGCGCTCGAACCTGGTTTCGCCGACGGCGCGCGAAACGGCGACGGGCAAGCTCATGCCGGTGCCCGCGCCAAGATCCGGAAGCAGCCCCGTCACCTCGCTGAACACTTCAGCGACCACCCACGTGCCGATCGCAAAATACGCGCCACGCAAGCGGAATACGATTAGCGCGGTCGGCACGGCCAGGATCGCCGCGACCGCGCCGGCCAGCGCGACCGCCGGGATCGGCGGCACACCCGCGATAATGGTAAGTCCGAAAAGCGCGTATCCGCCGATGCCGACAAAGGCCTGTTGTCCGACCGAGACCAACCCGGCGTAGCCCGCCAACAAATTCCAAAGCTGCGCCAGTGCGATGGTGTAGCAAATCTCGACGATGAGCCGCAGGTCGTCCTCGCCGCCCCACCATGGCAGCGATATCAGCACCACGATCGCGACCGCGGCGACGGCGAGTCCGATCCAGCTCGTGCGCGTCGACCGCTCGATACGGAAGGCAGGGAGTGGTGCGGCGGTCGCGCTCATCAGTCCGCCAACTTTGGGAACAGGCCGCGGGGCCGCACGATCAACACGATGAGGAATGCTACGTGACCGGCCAGTTGCTCCCATCCGGGGTTGAGCTGCGCACCGATGGCCTGGGCGACCCCGAGCACGACACCGCCGGCCAGCGTGCCCCACAAGCTGCCGAGCCCGCCGATGATCACCGCCTCGAAGGCATAAAGCAGCCGCGCCGGTCCGCTGGCTGGGTCGAAATTGACGCGCACGGCGAGAAAGATCGCCGCGATCGATATCACGGCCAGCGCCAACGCGGTCGCCAGCGAATAGACGTGCCGGTTGCGCACGCCGTAAAGGCGCGCGGTGTCGGCATCATCTGACGTGGCGCGGAACGCTCGCCCCACCGCGGTGCGGTAAATCAGCAATTCCAACAGCACGATCACCGCAACCGCCGTCACGAAAATCACCAACGGGAACCAGCCGATTGCGAGCTGATCGGTGAGGTGAATGCTGGCGGTCTCGAACGAACCGGCCTGCAGCTTCTGTTCGTCGGCGCTGAACCCCTCGAGCAGCGCGTTTTCGATGACGATGGAGAGGCCGAACGTCACCAGGAGCGGCGGCAAGATGTCGGTACCCAACGTGAAATTCAATAAGCCGCGCTGCAAAATATAACCGAGCACGAACATCGCGGGCACGACGACGACCAGGCTCGTGAATGGACCCAACCCCAACGTATCCACCGTCACGAGCCCCAGATAGGCTGCGAGCACAATGAGGTCGCCGTGCGCAATATTCACGAGCCGCATCACGCCGAACATCAGCGACAGCCCAGCGGCAAACAACGCATATAGGCCGCCGACAAGCGCGCCTTGGAGAACGGCGTTGACCCAATCCATCGCCGTGCCTCAGACGCCGAAATAAGCGAGCTTGATCTGCTCGCGCGTCAGCGATGCCGGCCGGCCTTCCAGCGTGACGCGGCCTTCTTGGAGACAATAGACGCGATCGGCAAGACCAAGTGCGCGGTTGATGTCCTGCTCGACGATGACGAGCGCGGTGCCTTCGGCGCGAATGCCCGGAAGCGCGGCGTAGACGTCGCGAATCACGATGGGCGCCAAGCCGAGGCTGATTTCGTCGCACAAGAGCAGCTCCGGATTGGTCATGAGCGCGCGGCCGATCGCCGCCATTTGCTGCTGGCCGCCGGAGAGCGACACCGACGGCAGGCGTCGGCGCTCGCGCAGGATCGGGAACAATGCGTAGACGCGATCGAGCTGCCATGACCCCTTGCGCCCGCATTGCTCACCCATCAGCAGATTTTCCTCGACCGACAACGACGGAAACAGCTTGCGGCCCTCCGGCACGAGCGCAATGCCGCGCGCGACGATGTCCGCGGGCGGCAACGAGCCGATATTGGCGCCGCGATAGCGAATGCGGTCGGCATCCGCCGGCAACAGGCCACAAATCGTGCGTAGGAGCGTCGATTTGCCGGCGCCATTGGCGCCGATCACCGCTACCGCCTCGCCTTCTCCAACGACGAGGTCGATGCCGAACAGCGCCTGGAAATCGCCATAGAATGCGGTGAGGCCCGCCGTCGCGAGCAGCGCGGTCATTCCGCCTCGATCCCCATGTACACTTCCTGCACCTGCGGCGAATCCATCACCGCGCGCGGATCGCCCTCCGCGAGCTTCTGGCCGAAATTGATGACGAACAGGCGTCCGACGACGGCAATCAGCGCATGAACGATATGCTCGATCCAAACAATCGACACGCCGGAGGCGTGCACAGCCCGCACGGTTTCAATCAGTAACTGGCATTCGGTATCCGTCAAGCCGCCGGCAATTTCGTCGAGCAGTAATATCTTCGGATCGGTCGCCAGCGCGCGCGCCAACTCCAACCGCTTGCGCTCCAGCAGCGTAAGCTTGCCCGCGGCCTGATTTGCCTTGGACAACAGATTGGTCAAGCGCATCAACTCGACGCACCGCTCGTAGGATTCGGCTTCGCGTCGCGTCGCGCCGAACGCCGCGCCGGCCAGCACATTCTCGAACACGGTCATGTTGCCGAACGGATGCGGGATCTGATAGGTGCGGCCGATGCCGAGGCGGCACCGTGCATAAGCGGGCAAACCGGTGATGTCCCGGTCCGCGAGCGAGATCGTGCCGGCGCCAACGGCAAGATCCCCGGCGATGAGATTGAACAACGTCGTCTTCCCGGCGCCGTTCGGGCCGAGAATGCCCAGCGCCTCGCCCGCTTCGAGCGACAGCGAAAGATCGTCGATCACCTTGAGGGCGCCGAAATTCTTCGACACATGCTCCACGGATAAGAGTGGCGCCATTCCCCACCCAACCCTACCCTCTCCGCCCGAACGGCGAAGAGGGTTCAACAAACGAATAACGGTCAGCCGTACTGCTCCATTTTGCCGGCGACCGGGATTTGCGGCGCGGTCGTGTTGGCCACGACAATGATCTCGTTCTTGTATTTCCCGCCATTGGTGGCGCGCCACTGGCCGCCCACCATCGGCGTTTTAGAGATGTTGTTCATCGCGCCCGGCGCACCCCATTTGATCGGCCCAACCACGGTTTCGAGATCGGTCGTCTTGATCGCGTTGAGCGTCGCCGCCGCATTGCCGGGACCGTCGGAACGCTTGACGATGTCGGCCGCCATTTCGAAGAGCGAATAGGCGAAGCCGATATGCTGCGTCCATTCGCGGCCGGTCGACTTTTCGTAGGCATCGCACAATTGACGGCAGCTTTCGCCGGTAAGCGACGATTTGTACGGCCAGGTTGGACCCCACCACATCTCGCTCGAAAGGTTATTTGCCGCCGGGCCAAGTCCGTCGATCACGACGGGGAACAGCAGCGCTTTGCCGACCGTGACTGCTTTCGGCTTGTAACTTTGCTGCGCCGCCTGCTTCAGGAACGTGCCGATATCCGGCGGGATTACCACGCCGGTGACGATGTCGGCGTTCTCCTTTTTGAACGTGCCGATATAGTTCGAGAAATTGTCGTTCAGGTCGGGGAAACGGCCCGGATCGATCACCTTGTACCCGCCGTTCGCCGCCATGCCGGGCGCGATGCCGTGTTCCTTGTCGCCCCAGGCATTGCCGTCGCCGTCGTTCGGGAACAGCCCGCCGACGATCTTGTTGGTCGGGATTTTGTTCCACATCGCAGTATAGGCGCCGATGATGTCTTCGAGGCCCCAGAAGTAGTGATAGGTATATTTGAAGCCCACGCCGGGCTTGCCGCCGCGCGCAAAGAACCACGGCTGCCACGGCGCCATCGTCGAGACGCACGGCACTTCGTTGGTCTCGGCCTGATCCGACACCGGATTGGTGGTTTCGGGGGTAGACGCGACCAGCAGCAGATCGACCTTGTCTTTCAGAATGAGATCCGCGGCGACGGCGGCGGCGCGGTTCGGCTTCGATTGGCTGTCGCGGACGAGAATCTCGACCTTAACGCTCTTTCCGGCGGCATCCTTGACGCCCCGGCCGAAATGTTTGCGCGCAATGGCAAGCATGAATGGATCGGCCTCGCCGAATGCAGCGAGCGGGCCCGTGTCCGGCGTGACATAGCCGATCTTAAAGACCTTGCTTGCAGCGATCGCCGGCGCGCCGATCAGCGGGCTTAACCCTGCGACCGCAGCGGCGGCACCGCCCGCCTTCATAACCTGGCGGCGGGTAAATTTATTCAAGGCCATAACTTCCTCCCCTCAATGCGTTGAATGGGCTAGCCGAATTCAACCCTCCGCGATTGCGGATTTTCAAACATCATGGGCGAAAACAATGACGCTAGGCAATAGCGACGTTGACCCACTATTGAGGCGCCCAAGTACCGTCAGCGCTTGTAGAACGGCGGCGTGTTGCCCGCGTAGTTCACCCAGGTCGCCTTCGGGTTGGTGTATTCGTGCATCGCCTCGAAGCCCATCTCGCTGCCGTAGCCCGAATCCTTGATGCCGCCGAACGGCGAGCCGGGATGGAAGCGTTTGTAGCAATTGATCCACACCATCCCGACCTGCATCTGCTTGGCAAGCCGGTGCGCGCGGTTGAGGTTGCGCGTCCAGAGCCCGCCGCCGAGACCGTAGGTCGTGGCGTTGGCCTGCTCGATCACCGCGTCCTCGTCGCGGAACACCGAGACCGTGACGAACGGGCCGAACACTTCCTCGCGGTTGACGCGGTCCTGCGGCTTGGCCTTCACGACGGTCGGCAAGACATAGCAGCCCTTGGCGAGCGCGGGATCGTCCGGCGCCTTGCCGCCGAGCAGGATCTCGCCGCCCTCCTCTTTCGCGATCTGGGAATAGCGCAGCACTTTTTCCTGATGCGGCCGCGACGTCAGCGGCCCCATTTCGGTCTCGACCTTGCGCGGATCGCCGAGCTTGATGGTCTTGGCGAGGCCGATGAACTTGTCGAGGAACTGATCGGCGATGGTCTCGTGCAGCATCAGGCGCGAGCCGGCGATGCAGGCCTGGCCCTGGTTGTGGAAAATGCCGAACGCCGAGCCGTT
>JASHUX010000135.1 GCA_030039775.1 Alphaproteobacteria bacterium
CGCCCAAACAGCGTTGAGCGACGCGCAAGCCGCGCTCGCCGCCGATATCGCGGCAGGCGCATCGCGACGGACGATCGTGGCGGACGCGCGCGCGGTGTTGGCGGATGAGGCCCAGGCGATTGCCGATCAGATCGCGCTCGGCGCGGCGTCCAGCACCAGCACGACGGCGACGACCAGCTCGAGCACGAGCTCGGCGAGCAGCGCGACCCCATCCTCGAGCACAACGGCGAACACCACCGGTTCGACCGCTAGCACCGGCGGCTCGACTTCGAGCAGCACCACGCCCGCAACGACGACTCCGACCAGCTCGTCGGCGTCGGCTAACGGCTCGATGTAGCACCATATTGGTCTTTGGTCGCGATGGCCGGCGCGCTTCGACAGGAGCGCGCCGGTCTTGACCGTTGAAAAGCGGCGGCCAGCTCTTCGTTGCGAGTTCCGGGAGCGGAAGCGACCGCCGACGCCCATGACTTCGAACGGCGCCGGGGTCAGCGCCCCGCGCGCCCCGCTCCCGTCACACAAACGCTTCGTCGAGCGCGAGGTAAAGCGCGAACAGGAAGCCCGCGACCGTCGGCAGCACGACCAAGGAGCCGCCTTGGTCGATGGCTTCTGGGATCATCGCGTGCGAGATCAGCGCCAGCACCGCGCCCCCGGCAAGCGCCTGGCAATAGATCGCTACCGGCGAATCCGCGTCGCCGATGAAGAGCTTGCCGGCAACGGCAGCGACCACGCCCGCCACCAGCACCGTCGACCACAGGCCGAACACCGCGGGCGGGCGATAACCGGCCTGGCGCAACATCGTGGCGCTGGCGGCGGCCTCGGGAATGCCGCCGAGGAACATGCCGAGAATAAGAGTAAGCGACAGGCTGGCGAAGCCGCTGAACTTGGCGCCGATGACAAGGCAGCCCGGGATGGTGTCGAGGATATTGCCGAGCACGATCGCCATGCCGGCGCCGTGACCGGCCTCGGTCAACAGCTCGCGCGCCCGCCCACGACTGATGTGCTCGAGATTGCCGGCGGCGATCCGCGCCCATCGCCCCGGGTCGGACCCGCCCGCGCTGAGATTGCTGATGGCGCGGCCGTGGCTCAGCCGAGCGACCGCGTCGGCCATTCGCGGGTCGGCCGCGACCAGCCGCTCGAAATCGTCGCGGCCGATCTCAAGCAGATCGACCGCGTCGATCGCGCGCGCCCCGGCGTTGCGCGTGCCGCCGCTCAACAGTGCCATCTCGCCGAACGCCTGGCCCGCGCCGAGTTCGGCCAGCCTGTGCTCGGCCACGGCGGCGTCGCTGCCGCCTTCCGCCACGATCGCGACCGTGCCGGCGGCGACAATGAACAGCGCGTCGCCGGGATCGCCGGCATGGAACAGGATTTCGCCCGGCTCCAGATGACGCCGCTGCACGCAAGGCAAGAGGTGCTCGATCTCTTCGGGCGGCAAATGCCGTAGCAGATCGCAGCGCGCCAGCAAATCGATCGTGTCTTTCGCCTCGGCACGCAACTTGTCGCGCGCGTATTCGCGGAAGCGGGTGCGATAGCGCACCGCGCCGCCCTTCTGCTCCAGGATCAGCGACGCGACATAGTAAAAAATCGCGCCGGCCGCGAAGCCACTGCCGATGAAGGCCCAGGCGAAGCGCGTGGTATAGGCGTGCTGGTGAAGCTGTTGCGCGCCCTCGAACGCAAGCTCGATGGCCAACGCGCTGACCAGGGCGCCGGCAGAGAAGGCGAGAATGCAGGCCAACAGCCGCTTCGACACCGCCATGTACAACCCGATCGCGGCACCCAAGAGCGACGACGAGGTCGCGAACAGACCCAATATCGCGACCAGGCCGAGAGAGATCGTTTGTGCCATGGGAGGTCAGGCCCTTGCGGCTTGGGGGTTCTTTGGCTGGCCGGATTGAATAGCGGGGCGCAGTCGCTTCTCGCCGAGAAACAGCAATATGGGGGACGCAATAAAAATGGACGACGAGGTGCCGACGACGATGCCGAACATCACCGCCCAACCGAAGCCGCTGATCGCCTCGCCGCCGATCAGCGCGAACGGCGCGATCGACAGCAGGACCGTCATCGAGGTCGCGACGGTCCGGCTCAGCGTCTGATTGATGCTCATGTCGATCAATTCGCGCAGCGGCATGGTCTTGAACTTGCGCAAATTCTCGCGAATGCGGTCATAGACCACGATCTTGTCGGTCACCGAATAGACGATCAGCAGCATAATCGCCGCGACCGAGGTGAGATCGAACGGAAGCTGGGTGACGGCGAAAAAGCCGACGGTCTTGGTGATGTCGAGCAGCAAAGTGCCGACCACGCCGACGCCGAACTGCCAATCGAAGCGGAACCAGATGTAGATCAGCACTCCAACGAAGGCGAGGCCGACCGCGAGCAAGCCGTTGTGGAACAGCTCCGCGCTGACGCGCGCGCCGACGGCGTCGAAGCGGCGAATATCGGCGCCGGGAAGCTTCGCTGCGATCATCGTTTGGATGGCGCCGCGCGCGTCCTCCGCGCGGCGGTCAAGGCGGATCAGCATGTCGTGCGAGGCGCCGAAATCCTGCACCTTCGCCTCGCCGAAGCCGAGGGAGTCGAAATCCTGCCGCACCACGCCGATATCGACGGCGTGAGGCAGGCGGAGCTCGATCACCACGCCGCCGGCGAAGTCGACGCTGTAATTGAGGCCGGGATAAAAGAACAGGATCAGCGACGACACGCTCAAGATCGCGGACACGATCAGGCCGGCGAAGCGGCCGCGCATGAAGCGGATATGGGTGTTGTCGGGAACGAGACGGATCGGCTTCACGGGAGTGCCCTCGCAATCGCCGCGCGGTCATCGATGCGGCCTCGTACCCACCGCAGCAACGGCCGCGCCACGCGCCAGACGAACCACGGCGCCACGACCAGGATCAGCACCGTGTCGAAAAAACCGTCGACGCGGGGCTGGTAGACCCAGCCATAGCCTTGGTCGCACCAATGGATTTGCTCGCCCCGCGTGAGCTGGCGTTTCATCGCCTCGAGCTGGCCGAGATTCTGCGCGCGCATCAGCACCGCGCGATGGCCGTCGAAGCCGCGCAGCAGCACGCCGCCGCCCGCCATCGGATCGAAGGCGGGATCGGGTGGGCCGTAATCGCTGCGGTAGAGGCACTGCATGGGATTTGGGGTCAGCCGAGGACACGTACGGCGCAGACCAAGCCGATAAAGGCCGCCGCAAGATCCCAACGGCCGAGGCTGGACGCCGCGATCTTTTCGCGACGGTAAAGGGCGATGCCCATCTCAACGACGGCGGCGGCGAACGTCATGGCGGCAAATACCGGAGCCCAATTTCGGGC
>JASHUX010000136.1 GCA_030039775.1 Alphaproteobacteria bacterium
CTCGATCCGGTTGGTGCCGAAATTGGCGATGACGAAATCGCCCTTGGCGTCGAAGCACAGTCCGTTCGGCATCGAGAAACCACCGTTGCCGTCGATCGATGGGTTCGGCCCTGCGAACGGCCCGCCGCCGTTGCGCGGTCGAATCACTTCCTGCGATCCGTCGGGCCGGATATGCGCGACACCGCCGCGCAGATCGGCGCACCACAGATCGCCGCTTTTTTCCGCCAGCACGCATTCGGGCCTTTGTAGGTCACCGCCGGTGAGCGTGATGTCGGCGGGACTAACGCGCCAGTCCTTGAGCGGATTTGCCATTTCGATGCCTTCCTGTCGCCCGCACGATAAGACAACGCGTATCGCGCCGCCACCCTTGCGGCAGGCGATATCGCGACAATTGACTGACCACCAGTCAGTCATCTAAACTTGGCGCCATGACAATTCGAGACGCCGCACCTCCAAATTTATGGGGCTTGCTGTACGAGCGCCCAAAACTCCGGGGCTATCTCGTGCTGCGGGCGACCGACGAACTCGCGGCGCAGATGCTGAACGTCGCCGTCGGCTGGTACGTCTACAGCGCGACGCACAGCCCGATGAGTCTCGCTTATGTCGGGTTGGCACAGCTCATCCCGACCGTTGCGCTGGTGCTGGTCGCGGGGCCGGTGGCGGACCGCTTCGACCGCGGCAAGATCGTGGCGTTCTCGCTTGCGGCGCAGACCATTTGCCTTGCGCTGTTTGGCGCATGGATGACGATTGCGGTCCCGGCGGCGGGGCCGGTTTATCTGCTGTTGTTGTTCGTCGGCGCGGCGCGGGTCTTCGTCTTTCCGGCGATGTCGGCTTTGCTGCCGCGCCTGATTGCGGTCGAGGAGTTTCCGCGGGCCGTCGCTGTCTCGTCCTCCGCTTTCCAAATCTGTGGCATCGCCGGCCCAGCGATCGGCGGCCTGATCTACGCGGTCAGCGGAACAGCGTTGTTTGCCGTCGTCACGGCATTGTTTGCCATCGCCGCGATCCAGGGGTTTCGGTTGCGCGGCGCGCCGGCCGGCGATGCGCTTCCAGCCGCCGTTACCGATCGGGGCATGTTCGCGGGCTTGCGTTATATTTTCGCCAACCGGCTGCTGCTGGCGCTGATCTCGCTCGATCTGTTCGCGGTGCTGCTGGGCGGCGTGACGGCGCTGCTGCCGATCTACGCCAAGGATATTCTTGCGGTGGGGCCGGTGGGGCTCGGCTGTTTGCGCTGCGCGCCGGGTGTCGGGGCGGCGATCGTGGGCTTGGTTCTGGCGCATCGCACCATCGCACGCGGCGCCGGCACGCTGATGTTGTCGGCGGTAGCGGGCTTCGGCCTCGCAATCGTCGCGTTCGCGTTATCGCGGAATTTCGTTTTGTCCCTCGCGGCCTTGGCGGCAGCCGGGGGTTTTGACATGGTCAGCATGGTGATCCGCCAGACCATGGTGCAGGTCGCGACGCCGGACGCGATGCGCGGTCGGGTCAGCGCGGTGAATTGGCTGTTCATCGGCACCTCGGCGGAGCTCGGTGAATTCGAATCGGGCGGTGTCGCTGCGCTCTTCGGCACGGTGGCGTCAGCGGCACTGGGCGGCATCGGGACGTTGGCGGTTGTGGCGCTCTGGGCCTGGATTTTCCCTAAATTGCGTCGCGCCGACCGGTTGGCGGCCCATGCCGACTAAACTGGCCCGCACCAAACCGCCCGAGGCGCGCCGCGCCGATCTGATGAACGCGGCCCAGCGGTTGTTTCTCCGCCGCGGCGTCGCCGCCACCAGCATCGAGCAGATCACGGAGGCGGCCGGCGTGGCCAAAGGCACGTTTTACCTTTACTTCGACACCAAGGAGGCGATCCGCGCGGCGCTCGGCGAGCGATTTGCGCAAGGGTTGCTCGCGGTCATCGAAGCCGCAATCGCCAATGTTCCGGCCGCGGATTGGCCGGGCAAACTCGATGCTTGGGCGCGCGGTGCGGTTGCGGCATATCTCGATGCCATTCGACTGCATGACGTCCTTTTCTATGAGGCGCATCCGCCGAACCGCCGGGGTGCTACCGACAACGTCATCGTCGATCATCTGACGTCGTTGCTGCGGGCTGGAGAAGCCGCCGGCGCCTGGGCCGTGCCCGATGCGCGCGTCACGGCGCTGTTTCTCTTCAGCGGCCTGCACGGCGTCATCGATGCCGCGCAGGTCGCGGGAAATCGCGTCGACCGCCGAGCCCTATCGGCGCGTGTGGCGCGACTTTGCTTCCGCGCGGTCATAGGTTAGCTTCCGCGTCGGCAATCAGGAGCGGCGTTTTATGAAGCATTTGTTGTCGGTGGCGGCGATCGCGTTATTGGCCACGTGGGCGGGACAGGGCCCTGCGATGTCGGCGGAGAGTACGACCCTGCAGCCCACGAATGAGCAAAAGGTCGTCAAGGACCCAAAGGAATTCAAAGCGTACATGGACGCGCTCCGCACCAAGGATCCGGCCGCACGCGGCGTGGCCATGGAAGAGTTCGTCGCTCATTTCCCACACAGCACGGCCGCTCCCGAAGCGCTGGCCCAGGCGATGGCCGCCTACCAGGCGGCCGGTGACGGCGCCAAGGTGGCCGAGGTCGCGAGCCGCTTGGTGACGATCGATCCGAAGAACGTGCAGGCGTTGGCGATTCTGACGTTCGCCAAAATGAACGAAGGTACGGCGGCGTCAATCGCGCAGGCGAAGGAATTGGCGGAGCGCGGCCTCAAGTTGCTCCCGGGATGGAAAAGCGAGCCGGGCGCGTCTAAAGCGCAATTCGCCACGATGCGCCGGGAGACGAGCGCGGTGTTTTATGATGCGATCGGCTTGGCAGCCCTGTACGCGAAAGACTATGCCGCCGCGCGCGAGCCGTTGCGCCGGTCGCTGGAAATCAAGAACGGCACGTTCGTCGAGAACTATCGCCTGGCAGTGGCTGAACTGGAAATGAGGCCAATCGATCCGCAGGGATTCTGGTATATCGCCAAGTCGATCGATCTAGCGCGGTCGCAAAATCCCGACGCCGTCGGCAAGATCGAGCCCTACGGCTCGGACAAATACCGGACGTATCATGGCAGCATGGATGGCTGGGACGCGCTCTTGCTCCGAGCCGCAAAGGAGAAGGTGCCGCCGAAGAAGTTCACCGTCTCGGCAGCGGCCGCCCCCGCAAAATAATCGTCAGCGATTGGCGCCGGGACGCCACAATATATCGGCCGCGCCCTTGTCGTTGACATGGCGCGCCAGAACGAAGAGATGATCCGACAGGCGGTTCAAATATTTGAGCGCCTCGGGATTGACCGCGGTTTCGCCCGAAAGCGTGACCGCGATGCGTTCGGCGCGGCGCGCCACCGTTCGGGCGAGATGGAGATAGGCCGCACAGGCCGTGCCGCCCGGCAGCACGAACGAGTCGAGCGGCTTCAAGCCACCGTTCATCGCGTCAATCTCTTGCTCGAGGCGCTTCACCTGCGTCGGGACGATGCGCAACGCGCCGGCCTTGCGCTTGCTGTCGCCCGGCATCGACAGGTCGGCGCCAAGATCGAACAGATCGTGCTGAATCCGGGCCAGCATCGCCTCCGCATCGGGCGGCGCGTGAAGGCGCGCAACCCCAATGGCGGCGTTGAGCTCGTCGACCGCACCGCCGGCCTCAATGCGCCGATCGTCCTTGGCAACCCGGCCGCCGTCGATCAGCGAGGTTTTGCCCTTATCGCCGCCGCGCGTGTAAATGCGGGTGAGCTTCACCATCGCCGTTAGGGGTGGCGGAACAGCAGCATGAACAGTGCGAAGAACAAGATCGCCAGGGCCTGAAACAGGACGCGCGACCGCATCAGCTTGTTGGAACGATGGGGATCGTTGCCGCGCGCCATCGAAATAAGGCCGAGGCCCAGCGAACCAAGTGCGCCAAGCATGGCAATGACGACCAACACAGGAAAGACATACTGCATGGCGCCTTATATAGCCCTCGCGTGGCCGAGACAAAAGGCGGCTTTCCTGCGCCAGCAAATCATGTATGGCTGACGCGCCCATGAAGCCCTCGCGCATCGTTGTCCTCGTCCTTGTCCTGTTGCTATTTGCGGCCGGGGCATATGCCGGCTACTGGTTCATCGCGGCAAACCGCCTTCAGGCAGGCCTGGAGAAATGGGCGACGGCGCGTCGGGCGGAGGGCTATACGCTGCAATGGGGGAAGGAAGCGGTCGATGGGTTTCCGTTGCGTTTTCGGATTACCCTTGCCGATGCCTCCATCGCGCGCGGCAATAGCTACCGGGTCGCCGTACCCGAAATCGCAGGCGAAGTGTCGCCGTGGGATGCGGCACATTGGCACGTGACCGCGACGCGCGGCGCGACCGGAACGGCACAAGGCGTCGCCGCGACAATGACGGCGAAGTCGCTGACGGGCGATGTGGCGCTCGCCGATGATGCGACCGATATCGAGTTCTCGATCTTGCAGCTTGCGGCGGCGGGCGCGACCGCCGGCCAATTGACGGCGCATGCCACGCTGCCGCGGCAGGCGCCGCAAAACGACCGCGATCTGGCGCTGGGCGCGACGGTGCGGCTTTACCATCTAGTTTTGCCCAAGCCGGTGGTGGCGTTGGGCGACACCGTCGAGACCGTCGCGGTTGATCTCAAAGTGATGGGTGGCCTTCCACCCGGTGATTGGCGACAGGCGATGGCGGCATGGCGTGACGCCGGCGGCAATGTCCAGATCGATCGGGCCGACTTGCAGTGGGGTGCGTTGCGCCTCGAGGCCAACGGGACGCTGGCGCTCGACCGCGATATGCAGCCCATCGTGGCGCTCAGCGCCAGCATTGTCGATCATGCCGCGCTGATCGACGCAGCGGTCGCTGCCGGAATCTTGCCGAAGAAGAATTCGACGTTAGTGAAGCTGGTGCTCAACCTTCTGGCCAAGCGCGGCGCCGACAGGCAAACGCGGCTGACGGCGCCGGTCACGGTGCAGAACGGCACGCTCGCGATAGGCCGCGCCGAAATCGGCAAATTGCCGCCCATCGATTGGCGGTGAGGTTATAGTAGCCATCCGCAACACCGGGAGGACGCCATGAAATTGTTATCCTTTGCGACCGATGCCGGCCCGCATGTCGGCGCCAAGCTCGAGGACGGCGTGATCGATCTGACACGCGGACTCGCCGCGACGCATCCCGATGTGCGCGAGGGCGGTTCGCTGCTGGCGATCATCCAATCGGGCATCGACATCGATACGCTCGGCGCCGCGAGCATCGCAAAGCTGAAATCCGCGAACCGGCTGGGCGAGTTTCGGGTCGCCGCGCCCAAATATTTGCCGCCGGTGATGCGGCCTTCGAAGATCCTGGCGCTCGCGCTCAACTATCAGGAACATATCAACGAAGCCAATCTGGCCTTTTACAATGAGCCGATCGTATTCGAGAAATATCCCTCGAACATGATCGGCCATGGCGACGAAATCGAGCTGCCGCCATTCCCGCAAAAAGTCGACGAAGAGCACGAGTTGGCGCTGGTTGTGGGCCGCACCTGCCGCCATATCCGGCCGTCCGAAGCGCCG
>JASHUX010000018.1 GCA_030039775.1 Alphaproteobacteria bacterium
ACCGGCGCCGTGATCACGACGGTGACCAAGGTCGCGCAGGCCAGCATCGAGCGCGTGAACAACGGGTGCGCCACCAGCATGATACCAAGATGGATGATCTCGGCGATCACCACGCCGGCAAACACCATGATCGCCGTCGCCTGAAGCGGGCTCACCCGGAGCAGCTGGCGCTCGAGCTTCATAACGATGGCATCGACGTGACGCAGTCCTGCGGGCAGTTCCGGCAACTCGGCGGTCGTCATTTGGACAGACATGATGTGGGAAGGTGCCATGACTTGGTTAACGCACGACTAACCAAGGAAACTTTTGCAATTTTGCGCGAATATTGAGGTTAGTCGCGCCGCAACCAAAGAGAGGCGAGATTGGGCGCCAGCGCGAACGACCAGGGGCCGAGTAGCTGCGCCAGAAAGACTTGCATCGCGTGCTGACCGGCGCGCGGCGCGTCCCGCCACCGCCGAACCTGCTTCGGCCCGTAGGGCATATAGTGCGGGTAAAAGCGGCTGTATTCATCTCGCGTGGCAAACGTTTGATAGCTGCTGACGGGCCGGAATTTCTCCCTCAGCGGCGCCAGATCCCACGGCATGAGGAAGTGATTGTTGCGATCGAGGGCTTCGCGGCCCGCGGCTTTGGCATAGGGCCGGCGCAGCGCGGACGGCAGCCAATGGGCGAACGGCAGCTCGGTATCGTGCGCGATCACGGGAAAGAGCCGGTTCGGCGTGGTCAGCACCACCGCCCGCCGCGCGATGCGCGCCATGTTGCGCAAGGAGTCGCCGATACCGTCGCGGCCGACGTGCTCCAGCGTTTCGATGCTGGCGAAAACATCGATGCCGTCGTCGTCGAGCGCGATGTCCTGAAGACGTTCCCTAAGGAAGCTGCACCGCTGCTCGACGCCGATACGGCGCGCGATCGTTCGGGCCGCATCGAGCCGGCGCTCGTCCATCTCCACCAACACGGCGTGACTGCCGCCGGCGAGTAGATAGGCGAAAGCGAGCCAGCCGAAGCCGGACGCGCAATCGAGCAAGGACGCCGTGCCGATATCGACGTGGCGCGACAGCGGCGTGACGAAGCGGCGCCGCATGTAATCGAGCGTCAGTTCGATATCGAGGTCGCGATAGATGCTGTCGTCGTAATCCCGCAGGTATTCGATCTCGGCGATGGCCTTGAGCGTGTCGTCGTCGAGCAACGCGACGCCCGCGTGTTCGCCGGGCGCGCGCGCGACATAGGTCAGCGGTGCGCCGATATCAGCGGACGGCATGGGATTCGGCGTGGGTCGATGCGAGCGCATGAGCGGCGGGCATCATCCGCCGTCAAGGTTAACGGCTGATTAGCGGCGTTCCCGGAAGAACCCGCGCAGCAATTCGCCGGCCCGTGTTTCCTCGATGCCGCCATAGATCTCCGGCCGGTGGAGGCAGGTCGGTTGCTGGAACCAACGCGGCCCATGCTCGACCGCGCCGCCCTTCGGATCGTAGGCGCCGAAATAAAGCCGGCGCACGCGCGCCAGCGAGATCGCGGCGGCGCACATGGCGCACGGCTCGAGGGTGACATAGAGGTCGCAATCGTCGAGCCGCGCCTTCCCCGCAGCGCGCAGCGCCAGGATTTCGGCATGCGCGGTCGGATCGTTCAATTCGACGACCCGGTTGCCGAACGCCGCGACCACCCTGCCCGATGACGCCTCGACCAACAAGGCGCCGACAGGTATCTCGCCGCGCCCAGCCGCCGCCGCCGCCTGCACGATCGCCTGTTCCATAAACGAGGTCATTGGCCGTAACGCGCGCGTAGCGGCGCCGGCGGCGCGATCGGCCGGCGCGTCGACAAGCGGATGAACAGCCCGACTTGCTCCGCGCGCGCATGCACGACGTCGCCGACGGCGAATTCGGCGGCGACGTGCCATTTGACGCGCTCCATCCGCGGTACCCACATGCGCCCAACCAGCCCGGCGTCTTGTATCGTCACCGGCTTGTCGTAGGCGATATGGGTCGACAGCAGGATCGGCGCCGCGTCGTCGCGCAACGCCCGGTCGATGGGATAGATCTTGGCCATCAGCGCCAGCCGCAAATCCTCGAGCCAGCGGATAAAGACCGCGTTGTTGACGACGCCGGCGAAATCGATGTCGTAGGTGCGCGGCGGAAACGGCAGTTCGACAAACGGCTTGCCGGCAGGCGGCATTACTTTCGCAGCGCCTTGGCGAGGCGCAAGCGCAGCGCGTTGAGCTTGATAAAGCCGGCGGCGTCGCGCTGGTCGTAGACCCGGTCCTCTTCAAAGGTGACGTGCGCGAGGCTGTAAAGACTCTTCGGCGACTTCCGCCCGATCACGCGCGCGGAACCCTTGTAGAGCTTGAGCCGCACCATGCCCTCGACCTGTTCCTGACTTTGATCGATCGCCGCTTGCAGCATCAGCCGCTCGGGCGCGAACCAGAAACCGTTATAGACCAGCTCGGCGTAGCGCGGCATGAGCTCATCCTTTAGATGCGCGGCCTCGCGGTCGAGCGTGATGCTTTCGACGCCGCGATGCGCGGCATGGAGGATGGCGCCGCCCGGTGTCTCGTAAACGCCGCGCGACTTCATGCCGACGAAGCGGTTCTCGACCAGATCGAGCCGGCCGACGCCGTGCTTGCCGCCGAGCTCGTTGAGTCGCGTCAACAGCGCCGCCGGCGACAGGGCCTTGCCGTCGACCGCGACCGCATCGCCGCACTTGAATTCGATCTCGACATATTCGGGCTTGTCGGGCGCCGCTTCCGGCGCGACGGTGCGGCTATAGACGAACTCTTCCGGCTCGATCCACGGGTCCTCCAGAACTTTTCCTTCCGCCGAAATGTGCAGCAGGTTGGCATCGGTGGAGAACGGCGCCTCGCCGCGCTTGTCGCGTGGGATCGGAATCTGATGCGTCTCAGCGTATTGGACGAGCTTGGTGCGCGAGGTCAGGTCCCATTCGCGCCACGGCGCGATCACCTTGATATCTGGCTTGAGCGCGTAATAGGCGAGTTCGAACCGCACCTGATCGTTGCCCTTGCCGGTCGCGCCATGCGCCACCGCGTCGGCGCCGACTTGCTGGGCGATCTCGATCTGGCGCTTGGCGATGAGCGGCCGCGCGATCGAGGTGCCAAGCAAATATTGACCCTCGTACAGCGCGTTGGCGCGGAACATCGGAAAGACGTAATCGCGCACGAAGGTCTCGCGCAAATCCTCGATGAAGATCTCTTTTACCCCCAACAGCTTCGCTTTCTCGCGCGCCAGACCGAGTTCTTCGCCCTGCCCGATATCGGCCGTAAAGGTCACCACGTCCGCCCGGTAGGTCTCCTGCAGCCAGCGCAGAATTACCGACGTGTCGAGACCTCCGGAGAAGGCGAGCACGATCTTTTTGACACTATCGCTCATGAGGCCAAGGTACAGGGCGAAGCCGCATCGCGGCAAGCGGCCCCGGTTTAGGCGAGACGCGACATGATGAAGGCGCCGGCCTCGCGGATCGCCGCGCGCGCCT
The DNA here is from genome assembly GCA_030039775.1 of Alphaproteobacteria bacterium. Lineage (GTDB taxonomy): Bacteria > Pseudomonadota > Alphaproteobacteria > ATCC43930 > CGMCC-115725 > JAATGI01. Next base: position 3,478 of record JASHUX010000018.1, read on the forward strand.
CAGGCAGGAAGGGGTTAAATAAATGCCAAACATGCGGCAGGCCCGGCCACGCCTTGAATAGCACGTCGACGCCGTCGCGCCGCGCCTTCTCGACGAGCCGGAGGGAATCGTCGAGCAGCACCTCGATCGTACTGGCCTGCACGAACAGCGGCGGCAATCCTTTAAGGTCCGCATAAAGCGGGGACGCGAGCGGATGCGTCGCCGCCATCGCGCCGAGATAATGGCGCGCCGCCTTGCCGATGGCCAGACCCCAAAACATCGGGTCCTTACCATTGTTGATTTCGAACGTCGCGCCGGTGGCGGCGAGATCGGTCCACGGCGAGAACAGCACCGCGCCGCCCGGCATCGGATCGCCGCGATCGCGGAGCGTCAGGAGCGTCGCCAGCGCCAGCCCGCCGCCCGCCGAATCGCCGGCGACAATGACCTTGCGCGCCGAGACGCCGTCCATCATCAAGCGGCGATAGCACGCCACCGCGTCGTCGATCGCGGCCGGGAACGGATATTCCGGCGCCAGCCTGTAATCGAGCGCGAACACGCGCGACTTGCTGTCCCGTGCCAGCGGGAAGGTGAGCGAGCGATAGGTCTCCGGCGAATGGAAATAGTAGCCGCCGCCATGGAGAAACAGCACAACGCGGCCGCCAGTCGGATCGGCGGCGCGGGTGGTGTCGGGCTCGATCCATTCGCCGCGCATCGGCGGCAGCAAGAGGTCGCGCACACGCCAACCTTTCGGCGGCTTCGGCTTCAACGCGTAACGCCGCGCGACGGTGCGAACTTTCTCGACGTCCTCGGTATTCTGCGAAACCGGTCGGACGCGCCACCGCATGAACGCTTTCAGGAGGGCATTCTGCCAACTCATTCCCTCACGCTAGGGTGAGTCGCGGCGTTGGCAAACCGCACATGCCGCGATGTGCAATGCGCGTTTGACGCTGGCACGGCGTCGGGAAATGATCGGCCCGCGAAGATTGGGAGGAAACGATGCACCGTTCGATTGGCGCCGCCGCGGCCGTCTTGGCCGCCGCCGCATTGTTGGCTGCGCCGGCGCTGGCGCAACAGAAATATGGACCCGGGGTCACCGACACGTCGATCAAGATCGGCCAGACACAGCCTTATAGCGGCTTCGGTTCGGCCTATTCGACCATCGGCAAGGCCAGCGCCGCCTATTTCGCGATGGTCAACGACCAAGGCGGCATCAACGGCCGCAAGATCGATTTCCTGTCCTGGGACGACGGCTTCAATCCCGGCAAGACGGTCGAGCAGACGCGCAAGCTGGTCGAGCAGGAGAACGTGCTCCTGATGTTCGACAGCGTCGGCACGCCGACCAATCTCGCGGTGCAGAAATTTCTGAACCAGAAAGGCATCCCGCAGCTCTTCGCCGGTTCGGGCGCGACACGCTGGGCCGATCCGCAACATTTTCCCTGGACCATCGGCTGGCAGCCGGCCTATCGCACCGAAGGCCGCGTCCTGGGCCGTTACATCCTCGAGGCCAAGCCCAACGGCAAGATCGGCGCGCTCTATCAGGACGACGATTACGGCCACGATTATCTCAACGGCATGCGCGACGTGCTCGGCGACAAGACCGACAAGATGTTGGTTGCGCGCCAGACTTACGCACCGACCGACCCGACCATCGATTCCCAAATGGTGTTCCTGCATGCCTCGGGCGCCGACGTTTTCTTCGACATTTCACAACCGAAATTCACTGCGATGGCGATCCGCAAATCGTACGATCTGGGCTGGCGGCCGCTGCACCTGGTCAATTCGGTTTCGACGTCGGTGGACCAGGTGTTGCGTCCGGCCGGCCTCGACAAATCGACGGGGTTGACCGCCGCGATCTATCAGAAAGACCCGACCGACCCCGCGTGGAAAGGCGATGCCGGCCTCGCCGCTTATGTCGCCTTCATGAAAAAATACGATCCGGCAGGGAAGCCGGAAGACGGGCTCAACGTCTACGGCTATTCGGTGGCGCAGACGTTGGTCGCGGTGCTGAAACAATGCGGCGACGATCTGACCCGCGAGAACGTGATGAAGCAGGCGACGAACCTCCGCGTCCAGTTGCCGATGCTGCTGCCGGGCGTCGTGATCTCCACCAGCCCGACCGACTACCGCGTCATCAAGGACATGCAACTGGGCCGGTTCAACGGCACCATGTGGCAGCGCTTCGGCGGAATCGTCTCGGGCGGGTGAGTTACGGTTTCAACAACTCCAGCACGGCGTTGTGTGCGCGCCTTGCCGCGCCCGGATCGTAACCGACCGGACCAAAAGGCGTATCGACACCCGGGGCGCGCGGGTAAACGTAAAAATTGAACGCATGCATGGCCTCGGGAAATTCGATCGTCTTGATTGCCGATCCGTTTGCCACGGTCGCGAGAAACGCGCCGCAATCGGCCGGCGGCGCTACCGTGTCGGCA
>JASHUX010000137.1 GCA_030039775.1 Alphaproteobacteria bacterium
CCAGTCCTCAAGTTATCGTGTGCGTGCCGTCAGGCTCGACCGCGGTTGAGCGCCGCGCGATCCAGGAATCGGCGGAAAGCGCCGGTGCGCGCCGCGTTTTTCTGATCGAGGAGCCGATGGCTGCGGCGATCGGCGCCGGCCTGCCGGTGACGGAACCCACCGGTTCGATGGTCGTTGATATTGGTGGTGGGACGACGGAGGTTGCGGTGTTGTCGCTGGGCGGGATCGTCTATTCCCGATCGGTTCGAGTCGGCGGCGACAAGATGGACGAGGCCATCATCGCGTATATCCGGCGCAACCATAATCTGCTCGTCGGCGAGTCGTCGGCGGAGCGCATCAAGAAGGAGATCGGCTCGGCCTGTCTACCCCAGGACGGCGAGGGCCGCGTGATGGAGATCAAGGGGCGTGATTTGATGAACGGGGTACCGAAGGAAATCGTCATCAGCGAGCGCCAAGTCGCCGAAAGCCTAGCCGAGCCGGTCGGCGCCATCATCGAGGCGGTGAAAGTCGCGCTTGAGCATACGGCGCCGGAATTGGCGGCGGATATCGTCGACAAGGGCATTGTCCTGACCGGCGGCGGCGCGCTTCTCGGCAATCTTGACTACGTGCTGCGTCATTCCACCGGTCTGCCGGTATCGATCGCGGAGGACCCGTTGTCCTGTGTCGCGCTGGGTACGGGACGAGCGCTCGAAGAGATGAAAACCTTGAAAAATCTGCTCGTGACGATGTATTAAGTATATACCCTAACCCGCTATTTTTTTTGGCGTTTTTCGAGGTTGACGCGTTGCGCGAACGCTCGGAATCGACTCTCCGCCCCTCCGCCTCCCGCTTGCTGGCGCAGCGCCTTGCGGTGCCGTTTCTCGTCATCGCGTCGTTGCTCCTGATCGTGCTCGGCAAGGCCGATCTGATCATGTTCGAGCGTGTCCGTGTCGCCGCGACCGATCTTGCCGCACCGGTTCTCGCGGCGCTGGCGAGTCCGGCGGCGTCCGTGGCGGCGGGCGTCAGCCACGTCGAAGGCCTGTTCGATCTCTATCAACAAAATCAGCGGCTTCGGGAGGAAAATGAGCGGCTGCTGCAATGGCAGACGGTTGCGCGCCGGCTCGCGGCCGAAAACGAGCAACTTCGCGCGCTCACCCGGTATCAACCCAGCGGCGCGACCTTCTCGATTGCGGCGCAAGTGATCGCCAATTCCGGCGGCGCGTTCGCCCGCAACGTGCTGATCGATGCCGGCGCCCGCGACGGCGTCGCGCGGGGGCAGGCTGCGATCACCGGCGAGGGATTGGTCGGCCGCGTCGCCGAAGTGGGTGAACGCACCGCGCGCATTCTGCTGCTGAGCGATCTCAACTCCCGCATTCCCGTCGTGGTCGGAGCCGCCGGGCAGCATGCGGTGCTCGCTGGCGACAATTCCGCCGAACCGTTGCTGCTTTTCCTTCCCGGTAACGGCGCGGTGAAAATCGGCGACCGCGTCGTCACTGGCGGTGCCGAGGGCGTGTTCCCCCCTGATCTGCCGGTAGGAACGGTCGCGTCTATCGATGGCAATACAGTGCGCGTGGCGCCGTTCGCGGCTTTGGCGCGTCTCGATTATCTCCGTGTCGTCGATCTGGGCCTGTCCGCTTTCCTGCCGCAACCGGTTGCGCCGCCGCCCGTGTCGCGGGCGGGCGGCAAGCCTCGCGTCAATCCGATACAGCGCTAGCGGCCTGGGGGCTATGCGGCTCGCTTTTTTCCAACACGATGCCGATATCCTCTACCGCCTCGTGCCGTTCACTTGCGGCCTTATCGCGGTGCTTTTGTCGGTCGCGCCGCTGAACGTGCCCGGCCTCGCCGTGGCGACACCGGCGTTCGCACTGATGGTCGTCTATCATTGGACGGTGTATCGCCCCGACCTCATGTCGCCGGTGATGGTCTTCGCGATCGGCATCCTGCTCGATCTCATGGAGGGCACGCCTTATATCGGCGTGTCTTCGCTCACCTTTCTCGTCCTCCGCAGCTTGATCCTGTTGGTCCGCCGGCGCGCCGCCAATCAATCCTTCGCCGTCGTGTGGGCGGGATTTCTCGTCGCCGCCGCGATTGTTATCGGGCTCCAGTGGCTCGCCGTCAGCGCGCTTAGCATGACGACCCTGTCGGCCCGGCCCTTTGCGTTTCAAATCCTGGTGACGGTGGCGGTCTATCCCATCGCCGATTACCTGCTCGCGCAATTGCAGCGCGTTTTGTTGCGGCGCGTCTGACATGGACCGCGAGCGCGACAAATCGCGTCTTCTAACGCGCCGCGCCGTGTTGATCGGGGCGCTGCAAGGGGCGGCGCTCGCGGCACTTGGGGGACGCCTCTATTACCTGCAGGTGGTCGAGGCCGACCGCTATACGACGCTGTCCGACGAGAACCGCTTGGGTATCCGGCTGATCGCGCCGCGCCGCGGCCTGATCCTCGATCGGTTCGGCGCCAAGCTCGCCGACAACCGGCCGACCTACCGCGCGGTGCTGGTGCCCGAGCAGGTGCGCGACCTTAACGCGACCCTGGATGCGGTCGCGAAGTTGGTGCCGATAACTGATGCCGACCGGCGACGCGTGCTGCGCGACGCACACAATCACCACAGTTTCGTGCCGGTGTCGGTGCGCGAGGACTTGGGTTGGGATGACATGGCGCGGGTCGAGGTGAACACGCTCGAACTGCCGGGCGTGTCGATCGAAGAGGGGTTGCTCCGCGAGTATCCGTTCGGCGCGCTAACGTCACATGTCGTCGGCTATGTCGCTGCCGTATCGGAGGACGAGCTAAGCGGCGATCCGGTGCTCGAGCTGCCGGATTTCCGGATCGGCAAGAGCGGCGTCGAGAAGGAATACGACGTCGATCTGCGCGGCGTCGCGGGTTCGAAAGAGGTCGAGGTCAATGCCTATGGCCGTGTCGTTCGCGAGCTTGACCGCGACGACGGCAAGCCAGGACAGGACGCGGTACTCGCCATCGACACGGGGATGCAAGATTTCGTTACAAGGCGCTGTGCTGGGCAGGGAAGCGTCGCGTCGGTATTGATGGATGCCTGGACCGGCGACGTGCTGGCGCTGGTGTCGGTGCCGAGCTTCGATCCCGCCCCCTTTGCCAACGGTGTCAGCGAAGCGCAATGGCAAGCCTGGCAGACCGACCCCTATCGGCCGCTCATCGACAAGGCGATCGGCGGCACGTATGCGCCGGGCTCGACTTTCAAGCCGGTGGTGGCGCTGGCGGCGCTCGCGTCGGGTGCGATCACGCCGCAGACGCGGATCGACTGTCCCGGCGTGTACCGGCTTGGCGACGCTGAGTTCCATTGCTGGAAACATGCCGGTCACGGCACGCTGGTGCTGCGCGACGCGATCAAGCATTCCTGCGACGTGTTTTTTTTCGAGACCGCCCATCGCACCGGTATCGACAACATCGCCGACATGGCGCGGCGCTTCGGCCTCGGCGATCGGACCGGCATCGATCTTCCCGGCGAGGCGGCAGGGCTGATCCCCGACACGGATTGGAAGTTCCGCACCACCGGCATTCGTTGGATGCAGGGCGAGACGTGCAGCGCCGGCATCGGCCAAAGCTACGACACCGCCACGCCGTTGCAGCTCTGTGTGATGGCGGCGCGCCTCATCACCAACCGCAAAGTGATTCCGCGCGTGCTGCGCGACGAGGGCCTGTTCGCCGCCGACAGCACGGGTGCGGCCGGCATCGATCCCGACTTCGAATATCTCGACATTGCCGACAAGTACCTGGCGTTGGTGCTCGATGGCATGAAGGGGGTGGTCAACGAGCCGGGGGGCACCGCCTTTGCCGAGCGCATCGCCGATCCGGGCATGGAAATGGGCGGCAAGTCCGGCACATCGCAAGTGCGCCACATCAGCGAATACGAGCGCGAACACGGCGTCCGCAAATCCATGCAGCTGCCGTGGAAGGAGCGCGATCACGCGCTATTCATTGCGTTCGCGCCGGTTGGCGCGCCGCGCTATGTCTGCGCCACCGTGGTCGAGCATGGCGGCGCCACCGGCGGCGGCGGCTCTGCGG
>JASHUX010000138.1 GCA_030039775.1 Alphaproteobacteria bacterium
CGATGAGGCTAAACTGCAAGCCATCGACCGGGCAACCCGAGCTTGGGAAGAGTTTGCGACACTCCGAAATCGCGTGCCTCATCTGAGTGATCAAGCGGCGGCAGCGGAAAAAGCGTGGCGGTCAATACAGACGGAAATTCGCGTCGGCTATCGCGAAGTTATTGATGAACTGAATGCAGAACAGGAATATTTCAATAGTGAGATTACACTGGTACAAGCGAAACATGACGAGGCCATGGCGGCGTTCAGTATCCTCAGTTGGACGGGGCGCCTCACGGCACGTAACCTCAGTCTTCCCGTCATGTACTACGATCCTAAGGTGAATTATAAAGCGGAAGCCGGGCGGTGGTTTGGCACAGGCATTCCTGACAACAGCGATATGAACCCGTCGATATCGACCCCGAAATAAATTCTATTATTGCGACGGCGGCATCCGTCCCAATTTTGTATTTATCGCCGTTAGGGATAGCTCTACGGCAGTATCGGCGGCAAAAGGATGAGGTAATGGCTTTGGTCCAGGTCTCGCGTGAAACCCACGCGAAAAAACGCTTTAAGCCAACAACGTCGTTCAGCTTCGCGCGAAACATGTCGCGGGTTCGCATCATCGCTTCGGAAGCACCTCTAATCGCCCAGACCTTTCCGATTGCCTTCATTAGCGAGAATGAAAACGTATTTCCGGTCGCTGTTCTCGGTCTTGCCAAAAACGAAAACCTTTTTGTGTCGGATCAAGGGCAGTGGCTTGGTCTTTATGTCCCAGCGATGCTACGCCGCTATCCGTTCCAAATGGGGAAAGCTGTTGCGCCGGCGAAAGAAAGCAACAACCTTGCGATTCTCATTGATGATGAATTTCTCTCGGACACCGAAGGCGAACCGCTATTTGGTCCTGACGAGGGTGAACCAAAAGGCCCATTGGCGCGCGCTATCCAGCTCCTAACCGAAATCGCAATTCAGAATGCGCACACTGTCACGATGGTTAAGGGACTTGCAGATAACGACCTCCTAGATCCGCTGCCCCTTCAGGTGACCCGAGGCACCGATCCGCCTGTGAATTTGGCCGGCCTCCGGGCGCTTAATGAGTCCAAATTGAAAGCGCTCCCGGACGACCGCTTTCTTGAATTGCGCCGCAACGGCGCATTAGCCTTGACCTATGCACACTTAATTTCCCTCGGACAATTCGGCCGTCTCAAGGCACTCGATGCGGCAAAATCAGCGACCGCCCCAGCCAAAGCCATTTGAGGCGGGTTTTGAATTGATGACCCCACGGTCTTCGGCGAGCATTCCCAATGTTTGAAGCGACGAGTATCTCGATGTCTTACAACGAGCGCGAAGATCGGATTTTTGTGGATGCAAGGGGTGCAGAAGGCAATGCGCATCTGGTGCTAACGCGTCGCATTACGCGGGGTCTTCTCGGCACGTTTGCAACTCTCCTCGAAAAATCGAGCGTAGCGGTGAGCCGGGCGCCTGCGGATATGCGATCGGATGTGATCGCCGTTGAACACCTTTCGGCGCTAAGGCATGCCCGGGAGCCGCAGAGCTCCTTACCCGATGCAAATCCTCACCTTTACCCGCCAATACTCGTTGATAAAGTGGACGTACAAGTCACGCGCACCAGTTTCCGTCTTATGTTTCATGGATCCGACGGTCCCGTCGCCGGGCTCAGCCTTAGTCGTTCAAAATTTCATCGTCTGGTCGCAGCGATCGATCACTTGTCGTCCTCCGCCGAATGGAACATCCGTGGGGGAATAGCGTGGCTCGAAGGTTCCCAGGCTGGGCCGACTCGGCTAGTGTCGTGAGGGGCGCAACAAAAAAAGCAATGGACGTCGACAATAACTATAGATGTTACTGTACGGATGTCATAGTATCGGCGTCTGGAGTGGACAGTGTACGCACATCCTCAACAGAGCGGCCATCATGACGTGCAAGGGCTTCGTCGCGAGGCCGGAAGATGGTTGAAGGAATTGCGTGAAAATCAGGGGCTCAGCCAGCGAGAATTGGCGGCACAAGTTGGGGTAGAGTATTATACTTTCGTTTCGCAACTAGAGGTTGGGCGCGGAAGAATTCCACCTGATCGCTACGAGCTATGGGCCAAGGCGTTAGGGATGGATGCGGCTGATTTCGTTAAGCATCTCATGCAGTATTATGACCCTGAGACTTACCGTTTGCTGTTTGGGGAGCGTGGTAAGTCCCGAGAGCTAAAGCAACCCGTTAACGATGCCTGACTGATGCGCCCGGCGGCGTGTTAATCGTTTGGCTGATGAGGGAGCCGCGGGAGGATAATGTCTGCCGTCGTTTCTGTTTTCATTGCCAAGCGTCAACCGGCGCGGCCCTGGCAAAACCGGGAATTGGCAGAATTCTACCGTGTTATCGATATTCTCGGGCGGGCCGGGATCAGCGTTGTTCCGGATATGGGTGTTTCGGATGAGGGCGATCCGTGGTTTGCCTTTTGTCGGTCGGACACCGGCGACGTGGTGGTCCATTGTGCCCATATCGACGATCAGTTTGTCGCCAATAGCGTCGCGTTTGACGAGACATTTATCGGCAAAGCGCTTCCGGATGTCATCAAGGCGATCCTGAAGTCTGCTCACTTTAACGCCGCGACCACGATCGGCGATAAACGTCTGTATCTCCATCCCGTTGCGGTTTTCACGGCATTCATCGCCGCTGCTTTGCTGTTCTCTAAGGAGGCAAGCGCCCAAACCCATTCCGGCGCCGGTCACGATCACTCACATAATGAGATCGCGTTCCAGAAGGTTATCAGCGCCATCAAAACAGCGATCGCCGATGGCCTGGCCGGAGGTCCTGCTACCGAAGCGAACACCAGTCAGATTGTCAGCGAACCGCTGGAATTAGCGGGAGCTATTTCATTAGCGGCAGTGATGTCGGCGACATGGTCGGCCACGCCGACCATCGATTCCCTCATTGGATTCGATGCTTCGACTTCAAATTCGGTGCCGACACTCAACCAATATGATGGCTACGCTTCGATCTTTGATGCACCACTGAACATCAGCGCCTCAGACACGTTGGAGATATTTCAGCAGACTGCAGATTCGGCGTCGGCGTTTAAGTTGGTTCTCGCCGGTTTGCAGCTAACGGATACGATTTTGGCGGGAGGCCAATCGCCGCCACCGCCAGACACCCCGACCACCGTATTCGACCCGACATCGTCGCTCATGATCGGAAGCAATGATGCCAATGAGAGCCATTTCACCTACACCGAAGCGCCGCCCGTCCATCTTGTTGCGGCGATCCTGGCGATTGAATTGGCGGCGCAGAACGCCGATTCCCTCGTTACCCCAGACGGACACCCTTTCGCATTAACGGAGATTTCCCCCTTCGCCTTGGCGATCCTGTTGGGTACAGCGTTCCCGTTGGATCAAACCGGCGGTGGCGGTAATGGCGGCGGTGGAAACCACGACGTCACGAATGAGACTTCACCCCAGTCAACGACACTGAACCCGGTGCCGTCGGCAGACTTATCAACCGACCAGTCAGGCACAGTCTCGAGCCCGACGTCGTCGACGAATGCGATCGTTTCCCAGACAGATACAACTTCGCCG
>JASHUX010000139.1 GCA_030039775.1 Alphaproteobacteria bacterium
AGGTTTCGCCTGTTAAGCTGGTCGTCACGTTGGAGAAGGATTAAGCGCTCATGTTGTCGCGCAATCTGGAAAAGACCCTGCACCGGGCGCTGGCCTATGCCAATGAGCGCCGCCATGAATACGCCACGCTGGAGCATCTGCTCCTGGCCCTGACCGAGGACCAGGACGCGGTCGCGGTCCTGCGAGCGTGCACGGTCGATCTCGAAAAATTGCGCCGCGATCTCATTTCCTACGTCGATTCCGAGCTCGGCAACCTGGTCTCGAACCATGCCGAGGACGCGAAGCCGACCGCGTCGTTCCAACGCGTGCTGCAGCGCGCCGCCATCCATGTCCAGTCGTCAGGCCGCGAGGAAGTGACCGGCGCCAACGTGCTCGTCGCGATGTTCGCCGAGCGCGAGACCCACGCCATCTACTTCCTGCAAGAGCAGGACATGACCCGCTTCGACGCGGTGAATTACATCAGCCACGGCATCGCCAAGGCGCCCGGCCGCGGCGAGACGCGCCGCCCGCAAGGCGCCGACGAGGACGAGGGCAACGGCGGCGGCAACGGCCGCGAGAAGGGCCAGAAGCGCGGCCATGACGCGCTCGACGCCTATTGCGTCAACCTCAACAAAAAGGCCAAGAACGGCAAGATCGACCCGCTGATCGGCCGCGAGATGGAGGTCGACCGCACCATCCAGATTCTGTGCCGGCGGCAGAAGAACAACCCGCTTTATGTCGGCGATCCCGGCGTCGGCAAGACCGCGATTGCGGAGGGCTTGGCCCGCCGCATCGTCCAGCACGAAGTGCCGGAAGTGCTGCAAAACGCCACCATCTTCGCGCTCGACATGGGCGCGCTCTTGGCCGGCACGCGCTATCGCGGCGATTTCGAGGAGCGGCTGAAGGCCGTGCTCGCCGAGCTCGAAGCGTTGCCCGGCGCGGTGCTGTTCATCGACGAGATCCACACCGTGATCGGCGCCGGCGCGACCTCGGGCGGTGCCATGGACGCGTCGAACCTCTTAAAGCCCGCGCTCCAAAGCGGCAACATCCGCTGCATCGGCTCGACCACCTATAAGGAATATCGCAATTACTTCGAGAAGGACCGCGCGCTGGTCCGCCGCTTCCAAAAGATCGACGTCAACGAGCCGTCGGTCGAGGATTCGGTCAAAATCCTCCGCGGCCTCAAACCCTATTACGAGCGGCACCACAAGGTGCGCTATACCGCCGACGCCATCCGCGCCGCGGTGGAGCTGTCGGCGCGCTACATCAACGACCGCAAGCTGCCCGACAAGGCGATCGACATCATCGACGAGGTCGGCGCGGCGCAGATGCTTCTCGTGGAATCGAAGCGCCGCAAGGTCATCACCACCAAGGAAGTCGAGGCGGTGGTGTCGATGATCGCGCGCATTCCGCCAAAGACCGTGTCGCGCGACGACAAGGAGACGCTGCAAAATCTCGACCGCGACCTTAAGACCATGGTGTTCGGTCAGGACAAGGCGATCGAGGCGTTGGTGGCGGCGATCAAGCTCGCCCGCGCCGGGTTGCGGGAGCCGGAAAAGCCGATCGGCTCGTACCTGTTCTCCGGTCCCACGGGCGTCGGCAAGACCGAGGTGGCGCGGCAACTGGCGCGCACCATGGGGATCGAGCTGACGCGGTTCGACATGTCGGAATATATGGAGCGGCACACCGTGTCGCGGCTCATCGGCGCGCCGCCGGGCTATGTCGGGTTCGACCAGGGCGGCTTGCTGACCGACGCGGTCGACCAGCATCCGCATTCGGTGCTGCTCTTGGACGAGATCGAGAAGGCGCACCCGGACCTGTTCAACATCCTTCTGCAGGTGATGGATTACGGCAAGCTGACCGACCATAACGGCAAGACGGTCGATTTCCGCAACGTCATCCTGATCATGACCACCAACGCGGGCGCGTCGGACCTGGCGAAGCCGGCGATGGGCTTCGGCTCGGAAGTGCGGGTGGGCGAGGACGAGGAAGCGATCAACCGCATGTTCACGCCGGAGTTCCGCAACCGGCTCGACGCGACCATATCGTTCCAGGCGCTGGCGCCGGAGACGATCGGCCGCGTGGTCGACAAGTTCACCCTGCAATTGGAAGAGCAGTTGGCCGACCGCAACGTGACCATCGAGCTCGAGCCCGAGGCGCGCGAGTGGCTGGCGAAGAAGGGCTACGACAAGCTGTTCGGCGCGCGGCCGTTGAGCCGCGTGATCCAGGAGCACGTCAAAAAGCCGCTGGCCGAGGAACTGTTGTTCGGCGCGCTCGTGCGGGGCGGCGTGGTCCATGTCGCGGTGAAGGAAGACAAGCTCGCCTTCACCTTCACCGAGGCGCCGCCGAAGAGTAGCAAGGATTCCGGGGACTCCGGCGATTCACCCGAACCGCCCGATCCCGACGCCGAACCCGACACGCCCGAACCGGAGTTCGTCGAAAGCTGAACCTTCCTTCTTTCTAATTCCCCCCTTGAGGGGGAGGGTAGGGTAGGGGTAGGGGGTGGATCGTAGGGCGGAATTCATTCCGCCAATTTCCTCCACCATTAGAGTTGATCCACCGACATCGAAACACTCGTCCGTCATTCTGGCGAAAGCGGGAATCCAGAGCGAGCGACTTGCGGTTCCTGGGTCCCTGCTTCCGCAGGGACGACAACAAAA
>JASHUX010000140.1 GCA_030039775.1 Alphaproteobacteria bacterium
GCTCTTATTGGCGAACTGGAAGAACGCGAGCGCGCCGCCGTCGCCGATGCCGAAGAAGCAATGGCAATAGACGCGCAACGCGCCGAACAGCGCGTCCTGCTCGCACCACGTCGCGAGCAGCGGGAAGCCGAGAATGTCCTCATAGAAATGACGGGTCGCTTCCATGTCCTTGGTGACATAGGCGTTGTGGTGCAGCCGGCTCGGCAGGCCGCCCTTCTTGCCCTTCACCGCCGCGGGCTTGATGTCGGTGTCGATCGTCATGGCATTGCCTCCGTCATGCGAGAGCGCGTTATTCGCAAATTTTGTGAGAAACGTATAATCTGCCCAAAAATATTTTTCCAGTCCGGACCCCGGTGATAAGGTCCGGCGGAATGGGAGGGAGCCCATGAAATTTGACGATTCGGAATTGGCCGCGACGTCGGAAAACGGCGCGCGCACCCAATCCTCGGCGCTGGTGGAGCGGGTGCGCTCGGATATCGTCGCGGGGGCGTTGGCGCCTGGCGCGCGGCTCAAGCTGCCCGATCTGGCGGAACGCTACCGGTCCGGCATCAACCCGCTGCGGGAGGCGTTAGCGCGGCTGACCGCGACCGGCCTTGTATTACTCGAGGATCAGAAGGGATTCCGCGTCTCGCCGGTGTCGCGCGAGGATCTGCTCGACCTGACGCGCGTGCGCACCGATATCGAGTGTCTGGCCTTGCGCCAATCGATCGAGAACGGCGACGTCGAATGGGAGGCGCGCGTGGTGGCCACCCATCACCGCCTGACACGCATGAAACTGACTGCGTCGAGCAATCCGAAGAAGCTGTCGGATGCGTGGGAAACGATCCACCAGGATTTTCATGTGGCGCTGATCTCCGCCTGCCAATCGCGCTGGCTGTTGCATTTCCACAATCAGCTCGCGGAGCAGAGCGCGCGCTATCGCCGCCTCGCCATTAGCTTCGCCGACGCCAAGCGCGACATCGCCGGCGAGCATGCGGACATCGTCGCGGCGGTGCTGGCCCGCGACGCTCCCCGCGCCTGCAAACTGATCGAAGCGCATTTTTCGCGCACCACCGACATCGTGCTCGGCGAACCCGCCGCGCTCAAGCCGGCGGGACGCACCAAACGTTGAGTTTTATTCTGCGGAGTAGCTGACATGGCAAAGCGGACCTTGCGCAGCAATCTCGAGCCCGGTACCGCGCTCTGGGCCGGACGGCGCGCGCAATGGCGCTCGCTCGGCATCAGCGACGAAGACATGCAGAAGCCGAAGATCGCCGTGATCAATACGTCCTCGGAGCTGGCAAGCTGCTTCACTCATCTCGACGGCATCGCGGCCCTGGCGAAGCAGGCCATTCGCGCGGCCGGCGGCCTACCGTTCGAAGTGCGCACCGCGGCGCCGAGCGATTTCATCACCAGCGTCGGGCGCGGCGGCGCCTACATCCTGCCGAGCCGTGACCTCATCGCGAACGACATCGAGGTGCAGGTCGAAGGGGCGCGGCTCGACGGCATGCTGTGCCTCGCCTCGTGCGACAAAACCACGCCGGGCCAGATGATGGCCGCCGGGCGGCTCAACATTCCGACCATCGTCGCGATTTGCGGCTACCAGCAAAGCGGTCAATACAAGGGCGAACACATCGACATCGAGGAAGTGTTCTTCCGCTCGTCCGGCGTGCCGCTGGGCAAGATCACGGTCGAGGAACTCGGCGCCATGGCCGACCAGGCGGTGCGCGGCCCCGGCGTTTGCGCCGGCATGGGCACCGCCAACTCGATGCACATTCTGTGCGAGGCGCTGGGTATGGCCCTGCCAGGCAGCGCGCCGGTGCTGGCCAACAGCGCCAAGATGAAGGAATACATCCGGCTGTGCGGCGAGCGCATCGTCCAAATGGTTTGGGACGACGTGAAGCCGCGCGACATCATCACCAAAGAATCCGTCGCCAATGCGACGATGGTGACGCTGGCGCTTTCGGGCTCGATCAATTGCGTCAAGCATCTCCAGGCGACGGCGAGCGAGGCCGGGCTTGATGTCGACGTTTACGGCTTGTTCGCGGACTATGCCGACAAGATTCCGCTCCTGGCCGCGGTGCGCCCCAACGGCGACGAGCTGATTGAAGAGCTTGAAGACGCGGGCGGTGCGCGCGCCGTGATGAAGCGGCTTGAGCGGTTCATGTATAAGGACGCGCGCAACGTATCCGGCGAGACCGTCGGCGAGATTTTGGGCACGGCGCCGATCAAGAACGACGGCATCGTCCGCTCAGTCGATGCGCCGCTGTCGACGCGACCGACCATCAACATCGTGCGCGGCTCGTTGCTGCCCGGCGGCGGCATTTGCCGCCTCGGCGGCGCCGGCGAGCGGCGCCTGAAAATGACCGGACGCGCCAACATTTTTCATTCGCGCGACGAAGCGTTGCAGGCGATCAAAGACGGCAAGGTCAAGGCCGGTGACGTCGTGATTTTGCGCGGTCTCGGCGTCATCGGCGGTCCCGGCATGGCGATGACGTCGGCCGTGGTGTTCGCCATCGAGAACGCCGGGCTGATCGACCAAGTCGGCGTCATCACCGAAGGGCAATTGTCAGGCCTAGTCAATCGCGGCCTCGTCGTCGGCGAGGCATCGCCCGAGGCGGCGGCCGGCGGGCCGATCGCGTTCGTCGAAAACGGCGACGCGATTTCGATCGACATCGCCGCAAAGCGGGTCGATCTCGACGTGCCGGAGGCGCTCTTGGCCGAGCGCCGCAAAAAGCATCCAACGTTTGGCGCCCAGAATGAGCGCGGCTGGTTATCGGTTTACCAGCGGACCGTGCGGCCGGTCCACAAAGGCGCGGTTCTCGACTAAGCGCCCGGCCGACTTCGGCGTGGCTGGGCGCGAGCCCTAATGATGGCGGACCCACTCGGCGACGCGTGTAAATCGACTTCAAATAAGCCGCTCGCCGGATCGTACACCATGTTCTCGATGCGCCCGCCGCGAGCGCCCACTTCCGGCCGGCGCCGCGCATAACCGCG
The DNA here is from genome assembly GCA_030039775.1 of Alphaproteobacteria bacterium. GTDB lineage: Bacteria > Pseudomonadota > Alphaproteobacteria > ATCC43930 > CGMCC-115725 > JAATGI01. The sequence continues at coordinate 2,977 of JASHUX010000140.1, forward strand.
CAGGCGGACGAGGTCCTCATCCTTGGCGAATACGATCCGCGCCGAAAGAACGCCGTCATCCGCGACGCTAGCGACGCGCTGCCGGCCGTTCGAAACGAACTTGTCCGCATCACCCAAAAACGCGATGCCCGATGTTCCGATGGGAACAACGATCGCGTAGGCGATCCGACCTTCGCGTCGGAGCCGCAACGATTCGTCGGCCATACACACACGGCCTGTCCCACGGAAATAGTCGTAGGCGTAAACCGGCCCGTCATAACTGAGTGCCGCCGGCGTCGCAGAGGCGTTGCCGCCGAAGGCAACCACATACGATGTGACCCAGCCGTCATGATCGGTGCGCGCTGCGGCGACGATGGGTGCGGCCCGGCTTTTCGCATAAGCGACATAGCACGGGTCGAGCGGCGTCAGCGGTTGGTCCGGCTTCACGATCACGCCGTCGCGGCGCACCGCGCGCAGAAGGCTCGGCCAATCGATCCGGCCGATGCCGTCGCCGACCCCGACCATGCCCGCCGACAACGTCGCCAGCAGCAGGTTCGCGGTCTCCCAACTCTTGAACACGTCGGCCCACGGCCAAATGCCGAGCGCGCTCGCGAGGCGGCCGTTGAACACGAACGAGCGCCAATGCTGTTCCTTGAAACGATCGCCGCTCGGGCGGATGGTCGTGAGATGCGAATACTTGCTGCCTTGCAGGAAATGCCGCGGCAGCGCCATGCAAAGCTGTAAGTTGATGCCCTCGCGCCGCGCGGCCTCCGCCATCGCGTCTATGAAGCACTCGCCGGCGTCGAGCGTGCGCTCCGGCAACGCCGGGCCGGACAGCCAATCCTGCTCGTAGGTGCGTACGCCCGCCGTCTTGAGATAACGCATCCATTTCCGCCACAGCGCCGGATCAACCGCGACGTTGCCGGAGATATCGTATTGCTTGCGATAGGGGCTGCTTTTATCGAGCCAGCGGCTGTGCGTGATCAGCGGCACGCCAAGATTTTTCTGGAACGCGCCGAGACCGTTCGGAAACAACTCGCGCGACGCCTCGTAGAGATACGTGCCTTGCGTCACGTCCTGCCACCGGTCGCGCGCGCCTTTGCGGTAGAACCAGCTATCGAGCTGCATATAGCCGAGACCGACCTTGGCTTTGCGAAATTCGTCGCGGACGTTGAGCAGCGTCGCCGGATAGTTCGAGCCGTGCGTCCATCGGTAGTAGTAGCGCGCGCCGTGATCGGTCCAGTAGCCGAGATATTTCAGCCCCATGTCCGCGTCGTTCGTCGGCCGCCTCTTGCCGGCGAGGTCGGTGAGGAACCTGCCCCAGGTTTCAAACGCGCGGTTGATGCCGGCCGCCATCACCAGCACGGTGCGATGCACGAAGCCGGCGGGAATGCGTTTGTCGTCCGCGACGATGCCGCTGCGCCATTGCCCGCGCGGGCCGTGCGATAGCTCGCCGTTCATAAAATGCGCGGCCGGCGACAGGACGACCGCGTTGGCGCGATCGTCGAAAAACGCCCACGGCCCGTCCGTGCCGAAGCGCCCGAAACTATAACGGCCGAATATGCCGGTGTAGGTCAGATGATGAAGTCCGCGCGGATACGTTGAGAGCACCGGAAACGCTTCGTCGGTCGTGCCCGCATCGACGAACGTCAGCTCGAACAAAATGACGTTGCCGCGCTCGTAGAGCCGGATCGCGCCGCGTCGTGCCGCGCCCTTCGGCCCGTTGAAAGCGAACGAGATTTCCGTGGACGCGCCGGCCCTGTCACGTTCGCGACCCACAAGCAACCCGGCCAGCGGTGCGCCGATCCGTCCGCCGAACGTCCAGGCGCACTTCCGGTCGACGATCTCGAACCGCCCGTTATTGGCGACATCGATCGACAGGCCGTTGCGATTGGCGATCGTGCGTTTGGACGCCATCGGTTTCAGATGGCCTTTCCGCCGCGGATGTTAAGCGCGCGGCTTGAGACGCGTGACATGGCCCATCTTGCGGCCGGGCAAGGCATCGACCTTGCCGTAGAGATGAAGCTTTGCGTTCGGTTCGGCGACGGCGTCGCGCCACATTGCGACATCGGCGCCGATCAGGTTCGTCATCACCGCGTCGCAGTACCGCTCGGTCGAGCCCAGCGGCAAGCCGCACACCGCGCGGACGAGCTGCTCGAACTGGCTGGCCACGCAGGCGTCGATGGTCCAGTGGCCGGAATTGTGCGGCCGGGGCGCCAGCTCGTTCACCAGCACGTCGCCGCTTTTCGTCACGAACATCTCGACCGCGAGCACGCCGACGAGACCGAGCGCGACGGCGATGCGGCGGGCGATGTCGTCGGCCCGCGCCGCCAGCGACGGCGCGATGGCCGCCGGCGCCACGGTGTTGGCCAGAATGCCGTCGGTGTGCCGGTTCTCGACCGGCACGTAAGACGCGATCGCGCCGTCAATGCCGCGCGCCAGGACCGCCGAAATCTCGCATGCGAAATCCACGCGCGCTTCGAGAATTGCCTCGTCGGTCTTGAGCCGCGCCCACGCCGCTGTCGCGTCGTCGCCGGGCTTAAGCGCGATCTGACCCTTGCCGTCATAGCCCCAACGTGCCGTTTTCAGGATCGAGGCACCGAGCGTACTCAACGCTTCGGTCAGATCGGTAGTGTTTGTTATTTTCCGATAATCCGTCGTGCCAACGCCGTGCGCGCGGAGAAAATCCTTCTCTTTGACACGATCCTGGCAGATCTGAAGGATTTCCGGACGCGGATGTACGGCCCTATGCTTCGCCAGAACGGCCGCCGCCGTCGCCGGCACGTTTTCGAACTCGAACGTGACGACGTCGACCGCGTCGGCAAAGCGGGCCAGCGCCGCCGCGTCGTCGTAGTCGGCGACGGTCGCCCGCGACGAGACTTGCATGGCCGGACTGTTCGCCTCGGGACAGAAGATATGACAGCGATAGCCGAGATTTGCCGCCGCCAGCGCGGTCATGCGCCCCAACTGTCCGCCGCCTAGAATCCCGATAACGCCACCCGGCTCGATCATGCCGCCGTCAATTCTTCGCCGGCGTTTCCGCCACCGAGTCCGTGCGGTCTTTGCGCCATTTATCGAGCGCTTTCGCGATCTTTGCGTCACCGAGCGCCAAAATGCCGGCCGCGAGCAGCGCCGCGTTCACGGCGCCCGGCTTGCCGATGGCGAGCGTACCGACCGGTACGCCGCCCGGC
>JASHUX010000141.1 GCA_030039775.1 Alphaproteobacteria bacterium
GGCATACATCGCCTTCCCCGCGCAGCATCGAACCAAATTGCACAGCACGAATCCGCTCGAACGCCTCAACAAAGAGGTCAAGCGACGCGCCAATGTCGTCGGCATCTTTCCCAACGAAGCCAGCATCACACGCCTCATCGGCGCCGTCCTCCTCGAGCAAAACGACGAGTGGCTCTTGCAGCACCGTTACATGCAGAGCGAGGCAATGGCTGAACTTACACCGCCGGCGACAAAACCCGAGCCGGCCAGACTTCCACCAAAGGCCGCCTGACCCTTGGCCACCTCAAATTCAACCCCGATTTACACCACCTTGACGGACGTGACCCCGATCGGCGCCTTCGGATTGGATTTTGATGTTGCCGCCGCTGGTGAAAACCGTCGGCGTCGCAGGCGCGGCAAAGGTGTTCGTTCTGGCAATCCTTTTCTTGACGACGAGCGGAGCGCTCTTTCTCAATTATGCATTGTTTCGGCGCCTGTCGTGGTTGCCATTCGCTTCCTTTTTGCTTGCGTACAATTGGATCGTGACCTGGGGCTTCGCCAATTATCTATTCGGGCTCGGTTTGTGGTTATGGATCTTGGGCGCCTGGTTTCGCAGCGAGCATTGGTCTTGGCCAATTCGGATCGCTTGTTTCTCCGTGCTCGGCTACGTACTGGTCATCTGTCACGCCTACACATTTGGTTTCTACGGTGCCGCGGTCGTAAGCGCGGAATTCGCAATACGGTGGCACCGCCGCCACGATCTCCGGATGTGGCGCGAGCAACGGCTCTGGCTCGCATTGGCACAATTCATTTTGCGCGCGGCGCTATTTATTTTAACCAGTCCAAGCGCGGGCAGTCTGGCGTTCGGTGCGGTGTTCAGGTTCCAGACGAAGGCGCATGCGTTGGGGACGCTGGTCAACACGGGCACGTTTTGGCCCGATTTGACGATTTGCATGGCGCTGTACGCCGCCTTTGCTGTTGCCGTATGGCGGCGTTGGTTGCGGGTCGACGCCCGGATTGGGTGGCTGTTGGTAGCGGTGGTCGGCTTATTCCCGCTGTGGCCGGACTACATTCTGTCCGCCGCATTTGCCGCCTATAGACTCCCTGTCGCCTTTGCTCTCCTTGCGATCGCGGCAAGCGCGCCGGAAAGGGTCGAGGACGGCCGTCGTCATTATATTTGGATCGCCATAATCGGAGTCTTGCTTTCCGTTCAGATTGGATTCGTCGCCACACAATGGATGCGGTTCGATCGCGAATACGCCGCGATTGCGAACATCGTCGGCGACGTTCCCACGGGCAACAAGTTGCTCGTCGCGATACCGGAAGATGACCGATACCACAATCCAAATGAGCCGCCGGTTGCCTATGCGGCGCTGTTGGAAGGGACCGACCGACATATTTTTGTGAACGGCGCGTTCGTTTGGCCGCAAGATAATTCCTCGATCCATTTGACGGCGCCGTATCGTTGGCTTCAAGACGACCCTGCATGGATGCCCGACTACTATCCGAAACAGGTTGCCGCGATTCGGAGGGCGCCGTTCACCGCCGACGAAAGTCCTTTCCGGCCAAAGATCCTTGCCGCCTACGACTATCTGCTGGTCAAAGACGAATCCCGCTTTGGCGTTTCGCTGTCGTCGACTTATCCCATGGTCGCCGCCACCGGCCCATACCGGCTCTACAAACTGCACTGACTGCCGCGGTTTGCGGTTTCTCGCGATCAGGCCCTGTTTGGCCGGCGGTCAATCATCGTGCGCCCTTATTCCGCAGCGTCACCGCGATCCCGACACCACGCTGGACCCACTTCGTGAGAGCCGCGTCGGTGCGGTAGCCTTCCGGCCGAACACGGACGAAGCCCGTCATCATCTTTCCGCCAATAAGGGCCGGCTCGACATGCGGTTCGGCGAGCGCAGCGTCCATACCGTCTGGCCCAACCCGGATCAGCATTCCGCCGCGGCCGCTAACGGAGCAGGCCATGTTGCCGCCGACCATGAACGAGAGCCCGCCCATCATCGCTTTTTCGGTTACGCCACGCCGGCCGGACAGGATCTTCCGGACACGCGCCGCGGTCGCTTGGTCATACGCCAATGGTTAGTTTGCCTGTCGACGGGGTGGGCGTGGCGGCGGAATGGTGCGCACAAAGCTCGGCCGAGTAGCGCGTCGGTCATAATACGCCACAAGATTCGGCGCGGCGGCAAACGCCACCCCGCTTTCGGGCATTTGCCGGATCCAGTAGAGGATCGGCAGCAGATTGACGTCGGCGAGGGTAAAGCAGTTGCCGGCTAGATACCCGCTGTTGGCGACCGCATGGTCGAGCATTTCGATTTGATCACGCGCAGCCGGCATGACGGCATCGATTGTCGCGCGGTCGGGTCCGCCATCGCCGGTCTTCGGCCCGATATAGGCAAAGAGATAAGTACGAATGAGCATCCGGTCGATCTCGGTGTTGACAAGCGAAACCCACTGCTCGGTTTCAGCCGCACCGCGCGGGTCCGACGGAATCAGCATCGGAGCCGGAAAGGCACGGTCGAGATAAGTCACGATCGCCTTCGATTCGCATAGCGCGACATCGCCATGACGCAACACCGGCATCTTGCCGAAAGGATGAATCGCGCGCAGTTCAGGCGCGCCAAGCATCACCTCCGTCAATATGTAATCGATACCCTTCTCCTCACACGCCATGCGTACGACGCGCGTGTAAGTCGAGCGCGCCGAGCCGATAATTTCCGGCGTCGCCATCGCTAGCCTCACGCCGCCAGCATGTCAGCCAGTTTCTGGCAGGCCGTCCGCCAGCCGGCATTGATGCCCTCGCCCCCGTCCGGCGCGACGATCCCGCTGTGTCGCAGCATGATCCGCGTGCCGCCGTCGATCGGTTCCAACACGTAGGTTACAATGCTTGGTTTGCCGGCCGCGCCGACGCCTTGCCAAGTGTGAACGAGCTTGCGGGGTGGATCGACTTCGAGATATTCGCCTTCGAGAGCATAGGTTTGCCCGCGTGCGACCCCGGTCGTGCGCCAGCGGCCGCCGACCCGGACGTCGCCGCTCCATTCGCGCGTATCAAAAACGCCTTCGCGTACCCACCAATCGACGATTTCACGGGAGGTCAGTGCCTGGAATACGCGGGCTGGCGCTGCCGCAATCTCGACGCTTGCGATGACTTCGCCACCGACCAAATCGGCGACGGCGCGGGCGCCGGCTTTTATTCCGCTCATTTGTCCTCCAAGTTACGTTTTAGTGTGGCGAGGCTTGCTTGCCAGAACGACCGGTAGCCTTCAAGCCAGCCGGCCACGCTTTGCAGCGGCATCGGATTGACGGCATAGACACGCTTTCGCCCCTGCGGCGTGTCTATCACTAGGCGGGCCTCGCGGAGCACCCGTAAATGCTTAGAAATAGCCGGGCGGCTCGAGGCAAAATCGGCTGCCAGTGCGCCGGCATTGGCAGGACCGGCACGTAGCCGGTCGAGGATCGCGCGCCGCGTCGGATCGGAGATGGCGCGAAAGACTTGGTTGCTAGTTTGAGCGCGGGCCATATTGGGTAACCGTACGGTTACATGAATGGCCCGCTTTGTCAAGCCGGACTAATTGCTGCCGGGGAATTTGCCGCTCGGCTGCACGGTAAACCGCAACCAGCGCTTATCGCGCGGCATGCCCGCGCCCGCTGCGAAGACGTGCTGAGCTGGGAAGGCGCCGGGTATATTCGTCATGGTCAGCGTCACGCCTTGCCGCGTCAGCGCGATTTTCTCGGCGATTCCCTTGAACACGTCGTAGCCGCCTGTGACGTCGGGGTCGGGCGGTCGTGCGCCGTCGTCCCGGTGGATGATGATCGTCATCCCGCCCGCTTGGCTTAGGTCGGCGATGTTCTGGACCAACCCCGTGAACTCCCATGGCAGTTTCGGCATGGCCCAGCCAAGATAGGATTTGGCGATATCACGGGCGAAGGGCGCATTTCGACCCTCGATGAAGGCACGGTCGAGCCCGAGCTGCGAGGCAAGAACGACCCCCTTGGCATTGGTAAGAACATCGAGCTCGACCAGGGTATGAAAACTGTCGCCGCTTGGCCGGAAGCATTGCCAGCTCTGCCCGTTCTCCGCCGCGACGGGCGGGCAGCTCTCGGTTAGGTGAAACCACTGAAAGAAGCCTGACTTTAGCTCGGTGGGCAGATCGGCGGCAGGCGCGGGTGCGCTCGCCACCGCTACGGCACCTATGCCCAAGAGGGTCGAAAGCACGCGTGACAGAAGCTTCATCTGGTCCCTGTTCGGTTCGCCTGTGGCAATAAATATGATCTCAAATTCCCCTCCCGCGGGGCATCGAAGGTTCTATGATGCGCGGTCCGGTTTCATCCACGCCTTTCTTCTCCCCCCATGCCAAACGCCATCATTCTCTCTGTCTTTTTCTTGACCTATCTGGGTCTGGCGGCGGGCCGGTTACCGTGGTTCCGGGTCGACCGCACTGGTATTGCGCTCCTGGGCGCCATTGCGCTTCTCGGCACCGAGACCGTTACGATCGATGACATCAGCGGCAGCATCGATATCTCCACCCTTGTGCTGCTGTTTGCGCTGATGATCATTTCGGCACAGTTCCTATCCGCCGGCTTTTACGATAAGTGCGCCGACTGGATCACGGCGCGGCACAGTGGACCGCTGTCGCTGCTCGCACTGACGGTCGGTGTGTGTGGGGCGCTGACGGCCCTCCTCGCGAACGACATCGTCGTGTTCGCGATGGCACCGTTGCTGATCGCAGGGGCGCGGGCGCGCGGCTACGACCCGCGTCCGATCCTGATCGGCTTGGTCACCGCGGCCAACACCGGTTCGGCGGCAACGCTGATATCGAGCCCGCAGAACATCTATCTGGGTCAGATCGGCAATCTCAGTTTCCACAATTTCCTCGGCGCCTGCGCTGTACCGGCGCTCGTCGGCCTCGTCATCGTGTTCGGTGTGGTGTGGTTCCAATGGCGCGATCGCGTATTGGACGCGGCGCCCGCGCTGATCCCCGACATACCGGACGTACCACGCCATCCCTTCGACCGAAACCAGACCATAAAAGCGCTGGTGGCACTGGTCGCGCTATTGATCCTGTTCACGACCTCGCTGCCCCGTGAGGTTGGCGGCCTCGTCATCGCTGCCCTCCTCCTTGCGAGCCGCAAGTACACGAGCCGTACGATGATTGCGGCCGTGGACTGGCCGTTGTTGCTGCTGTTCCTATGCTTGTTCGCGGTCACCGGCGCCTTGGCGCAGTCTGGCCTCGCCTATCAGTTCGTCGCTTCGTTGGGCGACGCCGGATTGCTCCCCGACCATCTCAACGTATTGGCACCACTGACGCTGTTGATGAGCAATGTGTTCGGTAATGTGCCGTCCGTGATCGTATTGTTGCAGATCTGGCCCAACCCGCCCGAGGGCGCGCTTTACGGCATGGCGCTGTTGTTCTCGTTCGCCGGCAATTTCCTGCTGCTTGGCAGCTTCGCCAATCTCATCGTCGCGGAACGTGCGACGCAATTTGGTGTGCATCTGAGCTTCGGCGAGTACGCGCGCGCGGGCGTGCCCATTACCATTCTGTCGATGCTGTTCGGCATGTTGTGGCTGCACTGGACCGGTTAGCTGCATTGGTCCGCGCCCTCGTTCGTGGATTGACGGCATGGCCGCGCTGCCCACGCTGGAGATCGCGGTGCGCCCGGAGTGGATCGACTATAACGGCCACACCAACATGGCTTATTACGTGGTCATGTTCGACAAGGCGACGGATGTCCTGTTCGACGCGATCGGATGTGGCCAGGCCTATCGCCGCGAGGCGAACCACACGATGTATGCGATGGAAAGCCACGTCACTTATGGGCGGGAGACTAAACTCGGCGATCGGCTTTCCGTTACCTGCCGGCTGATCGACGCCGACGCCAAGCGGTTCCATTTCTTCTGTCGCATGGCGATGGCGGACAGCGACACGCAGGTCGCAACGTTCGAGATGTTGGCCCTCCATGTCGATCTCGCCGGGCCGCACGCGGTGCCGTTTCCCCCCGCAATTCAAGGGCGGCTTGGGGCTTTGCTCGCCGAACACCGCACGTTCCCCCTTCCTCCAGAGGTCGGCCGCAAAGTAGGCATCCGGCGGTGAAGTTGCTCCTTGCGTTTCTGCTGCTGGTTTACGGTATCACCACTGCCCAAGGCGCACCGATGTGCAACCGCATGGCGCGCCACCCGGAAAGTATCGCTGCGGTCAACGAGTTCGCGGAAAACACACCGCCGCAGCGGATTGCACCGGGCCGCGGCCGCTGCGGCTGGGGCATCGGTCTGGCGCTGACCCACGTCAACACCGGCACGGCGTTTATCCTCGCGAACCGGCGCGAGGTGGCGACCAGTCTGCACGTCATCGACCGGACGTGTACCGGCTGGCGGCATTTTACCTTCAGCCACGGGTACGACCGCGGCCGCCCACTTAGCGAAGAGACGGCGACCGTGGTCGCGCGCGGCGACTACTGCGCCGAGCTCGCACGCGGTCGACACGATTACGGGGGCGACTGGGCGATCGCGGTGCTCGATCGCGATCCACTGACGGCGGAGCCTCCGGTAAGCGCGACGGAAGCGTTGCCACTCCAACCCGGCGTGAACCGAGACCAAGACAATGGACGCAATTATCTACTCGGTTACAGCATGTCGTTCGCAGCCGGGAATGAGCCTTACCGCTCAGCGCCGTGCCGACTTGGCAAGCGGTTCAGTACCGGTGCGGTTGAGCATGATTGCGATGCCGGTCACCGCAGCTCCGGCGCACCAATCGTCACGGAGGACACGCCCGACGCTTGTGTCGTGGTAGCGATGCATGACGGAGAGATCGCCGACAAGCCAGGGCGGCCGCCTTATCGCGCCGGCATCAACGCCAATGTTGCGGTGCTGACAGGCAGTTTTGCCGCCGCAGCGCGCGCCGTCGCTCGTGAGCTCGAAGAAGGCCTCAGCGCGGACGAGATCGCTGCTGACCTCGCCCGTCACCCGGATTACTAAACGTCGTCGATAGCTATTGCTCTGGTATGCTGACGCCGCGTGATTGCGCGCCTGCGATCGCGCACCAGTCCTCGAACATTGGCCGCAGCACGATCTCGTCCGCGTGTGTCGCGAACGCGCGCTCGACCGAGGCCGTCCAAGCCTCGTTCCATTGCTGCTCCGTCCAATTCTCGGTCGCTGCAATCATCTCTACCGCGTGATCGAAATCGCGATAAACCGACCCCACCCCACCCACGTAATCGCGCATTTCCGGAAGATCGCGGACCAGAACATGTGCGCCTGTCGCCATTGCTTCGGCAATGGAAATGGGCATGCCACTGGGGGTCACAAATTCTGTTCCTGGCGGTCTCGCGGTGTGCACGTAGATGCCGGCCCGCTGCATGAGCTCGGCCATTTCCTCCCGGCCGAGGTCCATCATCACCTCGCACCGTGATTTCGATTGTCGGATAATCTCGGCATAATCCTCTGAATCGGTGCAAGTTATTCCAACCAACACAAACCGAAATTGCGGGAGTCGATCCTCCAGCTCAAGGAAAAGGCCGAGATCCTTGCTGCGCAGCGCGGCGGACGCTCGCAGCACCAGTCGGCGGTCCTTCTCACGGCGCGGCCGGAACAATGCTGTATCGAACGCTGCCGGCACCGCGCGCAGTCGCGGACTTTCGCCTTCGATCAGCCGCAGGTGATGAGGAAACCCATAGATTGTCCTCATCCACTGCTGTTCGAGAAACGTGCGGAGGGAATCCGTCGTCGTATCGAAGCCGTGCAACTGCATCGTCGCTGGAGTGCCGAGTTGCGCAAGTACGGCCGCCTTCTGTCGTGCAAACCCAATCCAATGAATGTGAA
>JASHUX010000019.1 GCA_030039775.1 Alphaproteobacteria bacterium
CCGGCAAGTTCGCGGCGGCGCCAGGCTACCTCGTCGGCGGCAAGACGGGGACGGCCGAGGAAGTCGCGAACGCGGGCTATGCGCGGAAGCAACTCTTGGCCTCGTTCGTCGGCATATTCCCGATTAACGATCCGCAATATGTCGTGATCATCAGCATCGATCAGCCGCACGGCAACAAATCGTCGTACGGTTATGCCACCGCGGGGTGGGTCGCGGCGCCGGGTGTATCGCACATTATCGAGCGGATGGCGCCGCTCGTTGGGATTCACCCCATTGACGAAGATTCGCCGGAAATCCGCCGCGCTTTGATGATCGATTTGCCCGTCCCCGAGGGGCGGAAACTTGCGGCTGAGTGACCTGATGAATGGGGAAGGCGGCATCGCGACGATTGCGCCGCCGGGCGACCCCGAGATTCGCGGCCTGAGTTTGGATTCACGGCGCGTCGAGCCGGGATTCGTTTTCGCGGCACTGCCGGGCACGAAAACCGACGGAAAGCGATTTGTCGACGACGCGGTCGCACGCGGCGCGGTCGTCATCCTCACCGACGATCCGAAGAGCTACGACGCGTTAATCCGGCGCGAACCGCCGGTCACCGTGGTCGGCGATCCGAACCCGCGCCGCCGCATCGCACGTATGGCGGCGCGCTTTTATCGCCCGCAGCCCGAAACCGTCGCCGCTGTTACTGGCACCAACGGGAAAACCTCCGTTACCGTCTTTACCCGCCAACTATGGCAGGCGCTCGGCCGGCCCGCGGCGAGTCTCGGCACCATCGGTATCATCGCCCCCGGGTTTTCGCCGCCCGGTTCTCTCACGACACCCGATCCGGTGACTCTGCATTCGGAACTGAACGCGTTGGCGCAAAGCGGCGTCGATCATGTCGCGATCGAGGCTTCTAGTCATGGGCTCGACCAGTTCCGTCTCGACGGGTTGAAGCCGAAGGCCGCCGCCTTTACCAACCTCACCCGCGATCATCTCGACTATCATCACGACATGGCGGCTTATCGTGCCGCCAAAGCGCGCCTCTTCACCGATCTGCTGCCGAAGGACGGCGTGGCGGTCATCAATCTCGACGACGAGACCGGCGCCGATCTGGCGCAAGATTGTGCGGCGCGCGGTCAGCGCGTGATTGGCTACGGTCGCAGCGAACGCGCGACGCTTCGTTTGATGTCGACGCGACCAACCGCAGCGGGACAAGAATTGACCGTCGATTTGGTCGGCGCGCGTCACGACGTTTCACTGCCCTTGATCGGCGAGTTCCAGGCAATGAACGTGCTCGCGGCGCTCGGCCTCGTGCTCGCCACCGGCGCCGATCCCGCGTCGGCAATCGCGCTGCTGCCATCGCTGGCAGGCGCGCCCGGACGCATGGAGCGCGTCGGTACGCATCCGTCGGGCGCGCCTATCTTGGTGGATTATGCCCACACGCCCGATGCGCTGGAGAACGCGCTCAAGGCCCTGCGTTCCCACGTAAAGGGCCGGATCATCGTCGTGTTCGGCGCTGGCGGCGATCGCGACGCCGGCAAGCGCCCGCAGATGGGCGCCGTCGCCAAGCTTTTGGCCGATGTCGCCATCGTCACCGACGACAATCCGCGCAGCGAAGAGCCGGGACTGATCCGCCGCGCCATCTTGGAAGCCTGCCCTGGTGCCATCGAAATCGGCGATCGCGCCGATGCGATCCGCCGCGGCCTTGCGATGCTCCGTACCGGCGATGCGCTGCTGCTGGCGGGCAAGGGACACGAAACGGGGCAGATCGTCGGCGGCAAGACCCTGCCTTTCTCCGACACCGACGTCGCACGCGCCGCGCTGACCGCATTGGGAAGCGCGGCATGACCGCGCTTTGGACCTCCGCCGAGGCCGACAATGCGGCCGGCGGCGCCAGCACGCGGGCATGGCAGGCGGCGGGAATTTCGATCGACAGCCGCTCGCTCGACCGCGGCGATTTGTTCGTCGCGCTGAAGGGCCCGCGCGTCGACGGGCATGATTTTTTGGGGGACGCGTTCGCTCGTGGAGCTAGCGCGGCCGTGGTGCATCGCCGCCCCCCCGGCAGTGACAATGAGCTGCCTCTCCTCATTGTCCATGACACCATGGCCGCGCTGGACGGCCTGGGCGTCGCCGCGCGCAAGCGCAGCGGCGCCCGGGTCGTCGCCATCACCGGTAGCGTCGGCAAAACCGGCACCAAGGAAGCGCTGCGGTTGGCACTTGGGAAGCTAGGCGTCACGCATGCCTCCGCCGGCAGTCTCAACAATCAGTGGGGCGTTCCGCTATCGCTGGCCCGGATGCCGCGCGATACGGAGTACGGCGTTTTCGAGCTAGGCATGAACCATCCCGGCGAGATCGCGGCTCTATCGCGGTTGGTGCGGCCCGAAGTGGCGTTGATTACGACGGTCGAGCCGGCGCATCTCGGCTTTTTCCCGTCGATCACTGCCATCGCCGACGCCAAGGCTGAGATTTTCCTGGGCATGGAGCCGACCGGCGCCGCCGTCCTCAACCGCGACAACGAATGGTACGAACGGCTTGCGGGCGCGGCCCGAGCGGCGGGGCTAAGCCGGATTTACAGTTTCGGCGCACACACGGACGCGACTGTCCGCTTGATCGATTGCCACCTTCACGCCACCGCAAGCGCCGTCACAACATCGGTCGCCGGACAGATCGTCGACTACTGCGTCGCTTCGCCGGGCCGGCATTGGGTGATGAACAGCCTCGGCGTGCTCGGCGCGGTTTATGCGCTCGGCGGCGATTTGGGCGCCGCCGCCGCGGCCTTTGCGCAGACGACGCCGCTCGCTGGGCGCGGCGCCCGTCATCGCATCGCCGTGCCGAAGGGCGAAGCCGATTTGATCGACGAGAGCTATAACGCCAGCCCCGCATCGATGCGGGCCGCCATCGCCGTTCTAGGCGCAAGCCAACCCGGGCCGGGCGGCCGCCGCATTGCGATTCTTGGCGACATGCTGGAGATGGGCGACCAAGCGCCGGCGCTTCATGCCGCATTGGCGGAGCCCCTGACCGCGGCCAAGATCGATCTGGTCTTCACCGTCGGCGA
>JASHUX010000142.1 GCA_030039775.1 Alphaproteobacteria bacterium
TAGGTCCTGTTTACAAAATGGTTGACGGCTGAGGCGACGCTTGATTCAAGGATTCCTCTTGGAGAGGAGGGGTCATTGAGTCGAGGCGATCTGTCGGAAGCGGAATGGCGTCTGCTGCAGGATTTGCTGCCGGCGGAGCGCGGGCGGAAGAGCCGGCCGGCGCACGATAACCGAACGATTGTGAACGGCATTCTATGGCGCATCCGTACGGGAGCGCCGTGGCGGGACATGCCGGAGAAGTACGGCAAGTGGATGACCGTGTACCAGCGCTTCCGACGCTGGAGCGAGGCCGGCATCTGGGAGGCTGCGGCCTCCGTGCTGGCGCAGGCGATGGCGGACAACTCGCGCCACAGCATCGATTCAACCACGGTCCGGGGCCACGTCTCGGCAGCCGGCGCAAGGGGGGGACTCGCGAACAGGCTTTTGGCCGCTCGCGGGGCGGGTTCACCTGTAAAGTTCATTGTCTCAGTGATGCCCAGGGCATCCCGCTCGTCTTCCATCTCACCGGCGGCGAAGCGGCGGATTGCACCGCGTTCGAGGCCGTGACCGCGCTCACCGACGCCCGGCCCCAATACCTGCTCGCCGACAAGGGGTACGACAGCGATGCCATCCGCACGGCGTTGCGCGCCAACGGCATCCGTCCCGTCGTTCCGCCGCGCTCCAACCGCAAAAAACCAGTCCGCTGGAACCGCCGCATCTACCGCCAACGAAACCGCATCGAGCGCATGATCGGCCATCTCAAGATCAACCGCGCTATCGCCACCCGTTACGACAAATTGGCTCGGTCCTTCCTCGACGCTCTTCATATCGCCGCCATCCGCCAATGCCTACGTCGGCCTATTTTGTAAACAGGACCTAGCTATGTTGCGATTACATGAGCTCGGGAAAGCTGCCAGCAATCTACTCTGAATTTCTGGAATGATTGGCATTCGTGACCCCGAATTTTTCGGTCAGGTGTTTTCCTGAAAAACCCCCATCAGGTTAAGTACCTTCCATTGGCGCCGCGTTGGGTTTTTCGCGATTTCCTTTCTGAAGCTGTCCGACGGGTCCGTCGCTTGCTCTGGATCGCCGGGTCAAGCCCGGCGATGACGTTGTTGAGGTGGTGGAACGGGGACGGGAGGCGCGCATCAAATCTCGATCTGGCCGCCGAGCTCGATGACCCGGTTGGGCGGGATGCGGAAAAATTCCGTCGCGTCGAGCATCGTGTTCGACATCAGGATGAACAGGCCCTTGCGCCAGCGCCACAGCCGGCCCTTGTTGCTGGCGACGATCTTCTCGCGCCCGACGAAGAACGACGTTTCCAACAGCTTGAACTGGAAATGCATGATGCGGCACTGCGCCAAGGCGCGCGGGATGTTCGGCTGTTCCATGAAGCCGTAATGCAGCGTGATGGTATGGAAATTCTTGTCGAGGTGACGGATCTCGAGCCGCTGATCGTCGCCGACATGGGGAATGTCCTCGGTGATCACCGTCATCAGGATGACGCGGTCGGCGAGAACGTGATTGTGCTTCAAATTGTGCAGGAGCGCGTTCGGCACCATGTTGTTGTTGGCGGTGGTGAACACCGCCGTGCCCGGCACCCGCACCGGCCGGTCGGGCTTGAGCGAGGCGAGAAAGTTTTCGAGCGGCAGGCCGCCGACGGCGCGCGCGGCAATCAATCGCGCGCGGCCCGCGCGCCACGTCGCCATTACGGTATAGACCAGCGCCGCCACCGCCAGCGGGAACCAGCCGCCTTCCTCGATCTTCAACAGATTGGCCGAGAAGAACAGGAAGTCGATCGCCAGGAAAAAACCGAACAGCAGCAGCGCCCAATAGAAATTCCAGCGCAGCACGCCGCGCATATAGGCGAAAGCGAGAATCGTGGTGATCATCATCGTGCCGGTGACGGCGATGCCGTAGGCGGCGCCGAGATTGTCGGAGGACTTGAAGCCGAGCACCAGCGCCATCACCGCGATCAGCAGGAACAGGTTGAGCTTCGGCACGTAAATCTGGCCGAACTCGTATTCCGAAGTGTGCCGGATTTCGAGCCGCGGCAGATAGCCGAGCTGAATCGCCTGGCGCGTCATCGAGAACGCGCCGGAGATCACCGCCTGCGACGCGATCACGGTCGCGGTTGACGACAGGATCACCAACGGCAGCCGTCCCCACGCCGGCGCCAGCAGATAGAACGGGTTGGCGAGCGCGCCCGGATCGTGCAGCAACAGCGCGCCCTGGCCGAAATAATTGAGCAGCAGCGCCGGGAACACGAAATAGAGCCAGGCGCGGCGGATCGGATGCACGCCGAAATGGCCCATGTCGGCGTAAAGCGCCTCGGCGCCGGTCACCGCCAGCACCACGGCGCCCAACAGGATGAAGCCGCGGAACGGATCGGCGAGCAGGTAATCGATGCCGTAGAGCGGATTGAGCGCGAGCAGGATGCCCGGATAGCGCGCCACCTCGACGGCGCCGAGACAGGCCAGCACGATGAACCACAACGCCATGATCGGGCCGAAAAACTCGCCGACCAAGCCGGTGCCGCGGCGCTGAATCAGGAACAGCGCCAGCAACAGGACGACGGTGATCGGCAGGATGTAGGGCTCGAATACCGGCGTCGCGACCTTGAGGCCCTCGACCGCGCTCAAGACCGAGATCGCGGGCGTGATGACGCCGTCGCCGTAGAACAAGGCGGCACCGACCATGCCGGCGGCGATGATCCATCCCGCGGCGCGGGTGCCGCGGTTGGCGGCGCGCAGGGCGAGCGCGGTGAGCGCCAGGATGCCTCCTTCGCCGCGATTGTCCGCGCGCATGATGACGATGACGTATTTCAGCGTGACCACGATGAACAACGACCACGCGATCAGCGACAGCACGCCGAGGATGGAATCCGGCCGGACGGCGTGAACGTCCTCGAAACATTGGCGGACGGTGTAAAGCGGCGACGTGCCGATATCGCCGTAGACCACGCCCAAGGCGCCGATGACCAAGCCGTGCCGGGCCCGGAACGC
>JASHUX010000143.1 GCA_030039775.1 Alphaproteobacteria bacterium
CGGGTCTTTGTCGATTCCGCCAGGATCGGGATCCATGTGAAAGCCGGGACTGATCCATCACCGATCCCTCATCCTTCGCTGCAACCGCTACCAGACCGCTGATCGCCATCGATCCCACAAACGTTCGAAACCACCGCCGGACACAAGGGTCTGATACGCCGAGAGCGGATTTTGCTCCGTCATTGCATCGACCATGCCATCGAAGGCCTTCCCTAACGCCGCATGTGCGGGCCGTTATTCGCGCTGTGACGCGAAGGAATTGGGCGTCGTGATCGATACATAACGCCTAATCTCCATCCTGATCTCCATCCTGATCGGGCCATCGGCAACAATCGCCATTTGGGGCTTAACCAAATCTTAATCGATACGATGTACTGCCGGCACGAATCGGGTTATTCGGGAGCTGAGGCTATATCTCCGTATGAGAGCCATTTGCCGGTTTTCGGGGAGGCGCTCTTCAAATGGCGATTTCTTTGTCTGAAGGAATGACAGCATGACTGCGATCACTGGATGGGAATTGGCCTTCACCATTGTGCTGGCATGTTGGGCGAGCGCGGACATTACACGTGCGGTTATCCTCATGATGCTGGAGCGACAGATAAAAGGGTTGGTGGTCGGGCCGAAGCATCGGTGATAGTTCATTCCGGATTTTGAATAATGGCGACATCGACTCCTCAATTAAGTCGTTCCTGCACAAAGACTTTTTAACTTGTGCGCGGCTAGCGTTCGAGACCGTGAGCCCAACGAAAATCTGAGTGAGGACCGCTATCTTGAATTCTGTGCGGATTGACCAGTTCGCACGCAGCCGAAATCCGCGGATCATCATCAATATGCCTCCTCATTACCAAAAACATTTTTTGGCATCGATTTGTGGTACGGCGTGGATCTTGGCGCACCAACCGTGGGCCAAGATTCTGATTGTCACCAACAGCGAGAAGCTGTGTGGCGAAACCACCTGCCCGATCCGCCACCACATCCTTTGTCAGCCCTGGTTCCAAGCGGTTTTCTCGACCTGACCGCGCTCTGAGAGCTTGGCCCAAACGGCCGTTGAAGCCCGGATAGTTGGACAGCAAAAAATTTATGCTGGCGCGGTTCCTCGAGGGATTCTCGGGGGTCGTCGCGGCGCGTCGCCGAAACCGCGCACGGATCAAATTCGCAGATTTGGATGGCTCCCTCGGCGGAGTTTTTATATCCTCGCTAAAGGTTGCAATTACGCGATTGTGGAGCTTCACAACCAGGCTCCATGACGATAGGAGCATCATCTTTCAGAAAGCTCGGCGAACAGCGGTTAAAGCCATGGCAGCAATGCCCGGCATGCCATGGCTTCTCGAGAAGGCGGCGCTTGCGCCTCCAGCGATAAAGACGCCGAGTTTTGCTCGCGTTGCTACTGCGATCGCGTCGCGGTGCCTACTCGACGCACCACCGATCCAGACCAATATGGGTCTTTCCCATGCATTTCGCTGCAGCATTCCGGCCAACAAGTGTTCTCTGCTCTTTGGCAGGCCGGATCACTTTGTGGCCGAGCGTGCGACGATTGCATTGGTGCGGGCGCTAGCGCCCCACAGTGATGCATTCTTCGACATTGGCGCTAACGAGGGTCTGTTCACATTTTCTCTGGCCGCCGATCTTCCCCCGACGCAGCATGGCAGAATCCATTGCTTCGAGCCTGACGCAGATCTCTTCGCGCGGCTTAGAAGGAATCTAGCCAAAAACGGAATTGGCGCTCGCGCTAATAACATGGCAGTTTCAGATGTTGTCGGCCGACAGATTTTCTATCGAAACTTGAGCGATGACTTGTCAGGGTCCCTGACAAAACATTTTGCTGAAAATCACAATCACAAAACGATAGCGACGACGGTCCAGACGACAACACTCTCTCATTACTTGATTGAGCATGACCTCAACCGCGTGTGCGTAAAAGTCGACGTGGAGGGCGCCGGAGTTAGCGTCTGGTCGGGAACTAGAACCGAGAAGGACAGGATCGCTTGGCTAGTGATAGAGATCATCGGTCCGGAAGCAGTCGCAGAGCTTCCAAGTCGTATTATCAGTGAAACTGGCTGGAACGGCTTCTACATTCGCGACTACGAATTAATCCCGTCACGAGCCGGCGAATTTGACTACGTCTCTCCCTTCTACAACTGGCTATTTACCAGTGCGGATTTGAATGTCCTAAGGGCGGCACTAATCGGGAGCGCGCTCCGCATCGTCGATCATCCCTTGCCGCGACCAGAGGCGTGATCGATTGGTTTCAGTGTGTCCGTCGTCAGGGTATTTGAGACAGGGGGCTGGGTTTAGATGTTTAGTCCCGGCATTTGATGGATTGGATTGATGATGAATCGATGGGGCTCATTCGTCCAGGCTTTGCAGATAGTTTCGTAGGGTGTGAGGCCTTTCAGGGTCTTGAGCCGGCGAGCGAAGTTGTATGCCGTAACGAAGTCGGAGAGGTGCCGGCGAAGCTGGTCGTGTGTGTCGTAGTGGAAGCGGTTGACGGTCGCTTCTTTGATGGTCCGGTTCATTCGTTCGACCTGGCCGTTAGTCCAAGGGTGGTTGGGTTTGGTCAAACGATGTTCGATACCGTTGGCCCGGCAGATCTGGTCGAAGCGGTGCACACGGTAACGGGCGGTCCAGCCATTGCGGTTACGCGGCAGATCGGCGAACTGGATGCCGTTATCGGTGAGTACGGTGTGCAACCGGTAAGGCACCGCCGCGATCGCGGCCTCCAGGAACCGCACAGCGGTTGGCCGGTCGGCCTTCGCATGCAACTCGACGAAAGCGAATTTGGTGGTGCGATCGATCGCAACGAAGAGGTAGAGCTTACCTTCGCCGGAGCGAACCTCGGCGATGTCGATGTGGAAATAGCCGATGGGGTAGACTTTGAATTTGCGTTTGTCCGGCTCAAACGAGACCGCGGCGACCCTCTCCCAACAACCGCCACGCTACCTTAGCCAGGAGGCGCGCCGGTGACTGGACGTGTTACAAGCGCGCCCAGAGCGTACGTGTCATGGAGCTCGGGCAAAGACAGCGCCTTCGCCCTTTATGAAGCGCGCCGGCGCGGGCTGGCCGAAATCGTCGGCGTGCTGACCACGACCAACGAAGTGTTCGACCGCGTCGCGATGCACGGCGTTCGCAACGAATTGCTCGATCGGCAAGTCGCGACGCTTGGCCTCCCCGTCGTCAAAGTACCGCTGCCCTATCCCTGTCCGAACGAAATCTATGAGCAGCGCATGGCGGTGGCGGTCGAGCGGATCAAGGGGCAAGGCGTGCGCCACATGGTGTTCGGCGACCTGTTCCTCGAGGACATCCGCGCCTATCGCGAGGAGAAGCTGAAGCTTGCCGACATGGTCGGGCTGTATCCCTTGTGGAAGCGCGACACGGCGGCGCTGGCGCGGGAAATGATCGCGAGCGGCCTCGTCGCGCATCTCGTCTGCGTCAATCCGAAAAAGCTCGCCCCGCGTTTCGCCGGACGGCGCTTCGACGCCGCGTTGCTGGCGGAAATGCCGCCGGAGTGCGATCCCTGCGGCGAGAATGGCGAGTTCCACACCGTGGTCACGGCCGGCCCGATGTTCTCGGCGCCGATCCCCCTGACCATCGGCGAGATCGTCGAGCGCGACGGCTTCGTCTTTGCCGACGCGATCCCCGGCTAGCTCAGAACGGCAGGATGAAATCGACGGCAACGGTCTCCTGCGTGCTTTTGTGCGCGACGCCGGCTTTGTCGTAGTCGAACGTGTCGGGGCCCGACAACTCGTCGTCGAAACGGAACTCGGGGCGGATCACGAAGCCGGTGAAGATCTTCGGCACCGGCGGCTTGTAGTTGAGGCCGATGGTGAACTCGCTGTAGGTCGCGGGTACGCCCGGCCCGACGGCGACGCACTTGCCTTGTCCCGATTCGCAATTGACGAAGTCGTCATTGCCGACCGGGAACGCAGTGACGAAGAAGCCGTTGGCGTCGCGGAAAATCTCGGC
>JASHUX010000144.1 GCA_030039775.1 Alphaproteobacteria bacterium
GCGGTCGAACGCGTCAGAATTGTCGCGGATCCATTTAAGATCGTGCATCGGCCCCTGCCAAACGAGGGGCCGCCTTATAAGGCGATTCGGTGCGACTCGTCCAATATTTCCGAGTCGCGCCTTGGCAAGCGCCCGCGCGACGCATAGATTCCCCGCAGGCAAGGGGAACCACATGCGCACGACACCCGGCAGGTTGAACCGGTTACGGGCCGCGATCAGGATGGCGCCCGGGTCGCGGCGAGCATGAACTATCTCGCCGATTTGTCTGTCGCGCCCGTGACCTACAATCCGCCGCAAGGCACCGGTGTGCCGCGGCGCGTCGGCAACTATCAAAACTTCACCGTGCGCATCCACGACGCGCGACCGATGGCAAAAGACTTGTCGCTCGACCGGCAAGGCTGGGCGCTGACGCGGCACGACACCAAAATCGTCAATTTCTATGACCACGCCGAAGTGCGCCGGGTTTACTACCCGGAGATGGACGCGCTGATACGGCGGGAGACCGGCGCGTCGCGGGTTGTCGTATTCGACCACACCTTGCGCCACACCGATCGCCCGGTGGAACGCAATCTGCGCGCGCCGGTGCAGAACGTTCACAACGACTATACGGAGAAATCCAGGCCGCAACGCGTGCGCGAACTCCTCGGCGAAGAAGAAGCGGCGGCCCTGCTGAAAAAACGCTTCGCCGAATACAATGTGTGGCGGCCGATCGCCGGGCCGGTGAAGTCATGGCCGCTGGCGCTGGTCGATACCCAAACTATCGCACGCCAAGACCTCGCCGCATGCGCGCTGGTCTGTCCGACCGCACTGGCGAAATTTATCTCGGCGTCTACAATCCGGGACATCGCTGGCAGTACGTGCCCGACATGACACGCGACGAGGCGATCCTGATCAAATGCTATGACTCGAGGAAGGACGGCCGCGCGCGCTTCTCGCTCCATTCCGCCTTCGCCGATCCGACCACGCCGGCGGATGCGCCGCCGCGCGAAAGCATCGAAATCCGCGCTTTCGCCTTTTTTGCATGATCGTCCGCAAAGAAGCCGACGCCACCATCCTGATCGCGCAGACCGATCATTCGCGTTTGGTCGGACAATTGGCGGCGCACTGGGGCAATGACGCGTTCGTCGCGCCAAACCCTTATGAGTCAGTGGCGCGCGCCGCGGCGTTCCACGATTTCGGCTGGCTGCGCTACGAGACGGCACCGGCCTTCGATCCATCGACCGGCGAGACGCCGCCTTTCTTCCGCGCGCCGTTCAGCGAGCGGCAGCTCGACGCCTATCGCTGGTGCAAGGACGAGCTGCTGGCCGACGATCCTTACGCCGGGACGCTTGTCGGCATGCATCGCACCGGTCTGTGGCGCGGCCGATACGGGGCAATCACGCATCCGCCGCACCCGATCCCCGCGAGCCTGCCGCCGGCGGTTGAAGAATTCATCGACCGCGCCGAGACCGTACAAGCGCTCGAATGCTCGATGTCCGGCGCGACTCAAATGTGGACCAATTACCAGTTGCTGCAGGTGTGGGACCAGCTCGGCCTTTACTTCACGTGCCAGGATCCCTACCCCCAATATATCGAGCCGGTACCGACCGAATATCCTCCTAAGAATTTCGTCGGCGTTCGCATGACCATGACGCCGAAGTCGGCCACACAGGTCAAATTCACGCCTTACCCATTCGACATCAAGCCGCTATCGATCCAGTTCACGCGCCGCCGTCTGCCGGCACAGCGCTTCGCCGACCAAGCCGCGTTCCGCCGTGCCTGGTTCCAAGCGCCGCTGGAACTGGTGACGTTCGAGCTGGTGTAGCTATTCCGCCGCGGCGCGCGGTGCCTCGATGAATTGCGCGATATAACTTTTGCGCTTCAACAGGCCTTCGCGATAAAGCATTTCGAATTCGGCGCGCGGGAACGAATGCGTCGACGGCCGCGCCAGCAGTGCGTCGGACCAAGCCTTGAGCCGCGGGAATTTGCCGATCGCGCCGGTCGGCTTGATATTTTCCAGCATGGCGTAACGCAGCAGGAACGGCGCATAGGCCGCGTCGACCAGAGAATAAGCAGCGCCGTTGAAATACGGGCCACTGCCTTGCTTATCCAATGCCTTTTCCAACCGGTCGAATGCGACCGGAACTTCTGCGACGGCTTTCTTATAGCCCTCTTCATTCATGGCATAGCCCGACGCGGTCACGCCCGACGCGAATGTCGGCACGTAATCCGTCCAGGCGCGATTGACGGCGCGCTGCACCGGGTCTGCGGGATGGAGGCGTGGCCGAATGGTCTCGTCGAGATATTCGGCGATGGCATTAGATTCGAACAGCGAGATACTGTCGTCGATCCGCAGAACCGGCACTTTCTTGTGCGGGGAGATAGCGAGGAACCAATCGGGCCGATTATCAGGCTCGATGTGACGGAACTCGAAGTCGATCTTCTTTTCGCGCAAAACGATCGCGGCGCGCTGCACCCACGGGCAGGTCTTGAAGCTGACCAGCAGATATTTGGCCATGTCACCCTCGCATCAGGTTCGGATGCGCCATGTTGGCACGGCGGCGACGGCGCCTCAAATGCAAATAGTCAGGCTCGCTTTACCCACACCGCCGTGTCGTGGAACACCGCGCCGCCGTTGGGGCGGCCGGGATCGGCGCTAGTCAGGACGTTGATGCCGATTCCTTCCTCGAAAGCGCGGTTGGGCCAGATGCCCTCGACGATGACCGATTTGCGGGGCTGGCTCGCCGCGGCGCGGGCGTGAACCACCACGCTGCCCTGCGCATTGCCGAGACGGATGCGCGCGCCGTCCGCCGCGCCCAACTCCGCCAGATCGTCGGGATGGAGCCGCGCGGTCGGCCGGCCTTCGCGGGCGACGCTCGACGGCGTGTTGTTGAAGCTGGTGTTCAGGAAAGAGCGCGACGGCGCCGCGACGAGGCGATACGGCCGCTCCGCGCACGCCGAGTCGGTGACGGCGGCATGATCGGGAAATTCCGGCATGTTCTCGTGATACGGACCGAGCGAACGCCAGTTCGGCCGGAAATGGAACTTCTTGTCAGGCGTCGCGAAGCCGTCGAGGAAATGCGCGGTCTCGAACGGCAGCGCAAGGTCAAGCCAGCGCCCGCCGTCGAACGCCGACGTGCCCGGCAGATGCGACGCCGCCAGCGTCGCCTCGATGATCTCCCATTCGGTCATGCCGAAGCCGGAATGGCGTGCGCCCAATCGCTTCGCCAATTCGCAGATGACGTAGTGGTTCGAGCGCGCCTCGGCATAAGGCTCGATCACCGCGCGCGCGAGCTGCAAATAGGTGTGGCCGCTGGCCGTGTAGATGTCATCGTGCTCAAGAAATGTCGTCGCCGGCAGCACGATGTCCGCCATCGCCGCCGTCTCCGTCATGAATTGCTCGTGCACCGCGACGAACAGATCGTCGCGCCGGAACCCGGCATGAACCTTGCCCGAGTCCGGGGCGACTACCATCGGATTGGTGTTCTGGATCAACATCGCCGTGACCGGCGGCCCGTCGCCGAGATCGCGCGTGTCGCTTGTGAGCACCCGGCCGATGCGCGACATGTCGAGCATCCGCACGCTCGGATCGCGCACGTCGAGCCCTTCGATCAATGTCTTGTCGAGGTGATAGATCGGCCCGCCTTGGCCAT
>JASHUX010000145.1 GCA_030039775.1 Alphaproteobacteria bacterium
AGAAACTGCGCCTGACCGTGGCGGGGGGCGATGCCGCACGGAATGTGTTGGCCGGCGTGATGCGCAGCGTCGCCTATCGCGGCGAAGCGTCGACCGGCGAGGTCGAATTGCCGAACGGGCGATTGGTGCGCGTGACGGCGTCCAACCGCGACGGCGGGATGCAGGCGCCAGGCTCGGCGGTGTCTCTCTCGTTCGCACCCGATGCGGCCCGGGTGCTGCAATCGTGAACGTCAGGCGGTTCGGCGTCGTTGCGTTGCCCTACGCGTGGCTGCTGCTGTTCTTTCTCGTGCCGTTCTTGATCGTGCTAAAGATCAGCCTCGCGCACCAGGCGTTCACGATCCCGCCCTATACGCCACTCTTCGCCGACGGAGGGCTGCGGATCACTGGCGAAAATTATCTCTTTCTGCTGAGCGATCCGCTTTATTGGAAAGCCTATCTGGGTGCGATCCGCTATGCCGCGATCGCGACGATCGTCACGTTGCTGGCCGGCTATCCGCTGGCTTATGGGATTGCGCGTACGCCCGCGCGGTGGCGGGCGTTGTTGCTGATGCTGGTGATCCTGCCGTTCTGGACCAGTTTCCTGATCCGCGTCTATGCCTGGATCGGGCTCCTCAAGGAGAACGGCATTGTCAATCACGCGCTGCTTTCGCTCGGCTTGATCGATGCACCGCTGCAGCTCATCAACAACGATTTCTCGGTCATTCTCGGCCTGGTTTACGCCTACCTGCCATTCATGGTGCTGCCGCTTTATGCGCAACTGGAGAAACTCGACCCGGTCTTGAACGAGGCTGCTGCGGATCTCGGCGCACGACCGATCCGCGCCTTCCGGCAGGTGACGCTGCCTCTGTCGCTGCCGGGTGTTGCCGCCGGGGTTCTACTGGTTTTCATTCCGGCGGTCGGCGAATTCGTGATTCCCGATCTGCTCGGCGGCCCGAACACGCTGATGATTGGCAAGATCCTGTGGGACGAGTTCTTCACTAATCACGATTGGCCTACCGCGGCCGCACTCACTGTTGCGATGCTGTTGCTGCTCGCGCTGCCGATGGGATTCATGCGCCGCCTGCTCAGAGGTGACGCGTGACGAACCGCTTGTCGCCGTTTCTGATCGCGACGATGATTCTCGGCTTCGCCTTCCTTTATGCGCCGATCGCGTCGGTCGTTATCTATTCGTTCAATGCGTCTCGGCTGGTCGCGGTCTGGGCGGGGTTTTCGTTTCAATGGTATGGCGCGTTGTTCGAGAACGAGGCGATCGGCCGTGCCACACTGATCAGTTTCGAGGTCGCGGTGATCGCCGCGACCGGCGCGTTGATCCTCGGCACGCTCGTTGCTCACGCGCTTGCACGCTATCGCCGGTTCGCGGGCCGCACCCTATTCGCGGCGATGGCAACGGCGCCTTTGGTTATGCCCGAGATCATTACCGGCCTATCCCTGCTGTTGCTGTTCGTCGCATTGGAACAGGCAACCGGTTGGCCGCTGGGCCGCGGTATCCTGACCATCGCCATCGCCCACATCACCTTGGGCATCGCCTTCGTCGCCGTGATCGTTGAGGCGCGGCTGTCGGCATTCGACCGTTCGCTCGAAGAAGCGGCGCTGGATCTCGGCGCGCGGCCGATGGTCGTCTTCTTCGTCATCACGCTGCCCCTGATCGCGCCGGCGCTGGCCGCCGGATGGCTCTTGGCGTTTACGCTCTCGTTCGACGACTTGGTGATCGCGAGCTTCACCGCCGGTCCCGCCTCGACCACCTTGCCGATGGTGATTTTTTCCAGCGTCCGCCTTGGCGTCAGCCCGCAAATCAACGCCCTGGCGACGCTGTTCTTGATCGCGGTGACGGCAATCGTGCTGGCCGCGAACCGGCTACTCCGAGTCCGGTGACGCGACGCGCCGCCGCCACAGGCTCAGAGCATCCTTGAGCGAGAATGCCACCTTGCGCCGCTCGGCGGGGCCGAGAAACGATCCGACCGTCACCGACTTGCCGTGCGACGTCAGCGAGAGGCGATTCGAGTCCGGATCGCGTTCTTCGAAAATCACGCGTAGCCAAAACGGTTGAAACCGCCAGCGCCGTCGCTCGCCATAGACATCGACGCGTTCCAGCGTCAGCGCGTCTTCGGTGAGACGCAGATGCTCGCGCTGCCGGGCGCTGCGGTAACTCAGGCGAAAAGCAAGATAGACCAGCCCGACATCGAGGCCGAAAAACGGCATCACCGGCCACGCGCCGCGTACCACGAAGCCGATACCGATGAGGAAACTGCCGAGCGCCAGGACCGCCATGACGATGCCGAAACCCCGCAACGGCAGACTGCGATGCGGCCGCAATTCGGCATGATAGAATTCCTGCGCGTCGGAATCCGCCATGCGCCATAAAATAGGGGCCGCTCGACCTCGCGTAAACCTTGCAATGAATCCCACAAGGATCGATCCGGTCGAAGCCGCGCGGCGTGTCGTGCGATGGCTCGGCAACCGGCGCGCCGAGTTCCGCATGGCTGTGCGGGTCAGCGCGGCGGCGCTTCTCGCCTTTGCCATTGGGCGCGCGTTGGGCCTGCAGCAGGGCTATTGGGCCGTGTTCGCGGCGATCATCGTGATGCAGGCGAGCCTCAGCGGTTCGTTTACGGCGGCGCTCGACTATTTCGTCGGCACGCTGGCGGGCGCCGTCTACGGCACTGCCGTGGCGGTGATCGTTCCCACCGAGAATGTCTGGATGCTCGGCGTCGCGCTGGCGATTTCGGTGGCGCCGCTTGCGTTTCTTGCGGCCGTCCGGCGCAATTTCCGCGTCGCGCCGATCACCGCGGTGATCATCCTCATCATCCCGGCAATGCAACATGCGAGCGCCTTTGAATCCGCGATCGGGCGCGTCATCGAAATCGCGGTCGGCAGCGGCGCCGGCATTCTGGTGTCGCGGCTCGTTTTCCCGGCCCGCGCGCACGCCATCATCGCCGATACCGCCGCCGATATCCTGCG
>JASHUX010000146.1 GCA_030039775.1 Alphaproteobacteria bacterium
CAGAAATGAGCGATGCCCCGGTCAAGTCGGGGCATCGCGATTTCTACTTGGCGCTTGTTACTGCGCTGGCGCGGCGACGTTGCCGCTGACCGACCCCGACGCATTGGCCGACACATAGTTCCCAGACAGGCTCGTGCTGCTCGTGGTCTTCGACGAGTCCGATGCCGTTGCCGCGCTCTTGCCCGATGAGCCGCTCCCGGTCGAAGCCTTGGTTCCGGACGACGAACTGCTGGCGCTCCGTGACGAATCCTTCGAGGACGAGCCGCTCTTGTCCGCGCTGTCGGTGCCGGAATTATCGCTCGGCGGCCCAACGCTCAACGAGCCGGTGGCGCTGACGTCGACATTAGTGGCGGCGGACGTGCTAACCGGCCCCACGCTGGCATCTACGCCGGAATCGGCCGATGCAGCGGCGCTGAGCCCCGCGCTCGCCGCGCCCAATCCGGAGGCGGCCCCGCCGAGCGCCAAGCCGGCCATGCCGGCCACCGCGCCGTGCCCGCCGCCCATCGCGAACGCCGGCGCTGTGAGTGCGAGAGGAGCCGAGATCGCCGCCGAAATCACCAATGTCGATGCCGTCTTGCCGAAATAACGCATCAGAATCCCCTTCTGAAGTTTCGTTCCGGACGACGCGACGTTATCGACTGTCGCGCCGTCCGTTTTCCGTGGTAGGGGCGCTTTGCGGCGATAACCGGGCACTTTGCGGCTGGATCGTGGCAATAGCCGGGTGATCCGGCGGCAGCCGCGACAACAGCACACCCGATTCTAGCGGTACGATAAAATAGCATCTGGTCCGCTAGAGGGCGGCGCGGAGTTCCGCGTCGAAATAATCGGCGAGCGCGTTGAGGGCTGCGGCACCGTCGCCGGTATAGACGGGGCCGTGCATCAGCGCGAGCCGGCGCGGCTTCAGGTCAGCCAGCTTGCGGATCATCTTGCCGGTGGTGGGACCGAGGCTGGTGGCATGCGCGCCGGCCTCGAACGCAATCGCCGGGGCGAGAATATCGCCGTCGGAAAACAGCGCCGCTTCGCCCGGTTGTGCGAACAGGTCGCTGCAGAACAGCGTGCCGGTCGTCTCCTCATACAACAGGCCCGCGTCCCAGCAATGCGGCAGATGCGGCGTCCCGATCCAGCGCACGCGCTTGCCGCCGAGATCGATGGTCTCGCCGTCTTTGACAGCGCGCGGCGGCCGGATCGCCGCGTCGTTGAGCCAAATGTTGCAGCCGAAACGGCCGTGGAATGCCGTCGCGCCGGGCGCGGCCCCAAGCCATTCGTTCATGGCGCCCGCTTCGTCCGCCTCGGCATGGGAGTAGCTGATCCATTTGAGGCGGCCGACCGGCATGACCCGCGCCACCGCGGCGGCCCCGAGCGGAAAACGCTGGCGATGGCCGCAATGGAACAGCAGCGGCTCCTCGGCGTCGACCAGATATTCGCAAAACGTGATGCCGTTCGGCCCGCCGGCCGACGACACGAAGGTCGAGAGGCGATAGATACGATCGCCGATTTCGTCGATGCGCGTTTCCGTCATTGCACGCGCCAAGCGGCAAAGCCGCAGCCGACATAGACCTCCGGCACGGGCAGATATTCCAACAGCTCGAAGCCGCTACTGCCGGCGGCGGCGTGGGCGACGCACCAGCTTCGCACCTCGTGCCCGCCATTCCCGACGGTCGGCAGCTTCGCCTCGAAATAATCGATCATCGGCTGCTCGGCGCCCCGGTCGAACAGCGCGATCGATTCCCTGTCGAAGTCGATCTCGATGGCACCCATGGTCGGCTCGCCGATCGAATGCGACAAACCGCCGCTCGCCAGGATCGCGACGCGCAGCGTCTCGGGGTAGGACGCGATGGCCCGCCGCAGCAGCCGGCCCCATTCGAGACAGCGCCGCACGCTCAGCATCGGCGGCTCGATCTGGTTGACCAGCAGCGGCACGATCGACGGCGGCGGATCGAGACCCGCACGCCACAGCGGGATGCAGAACCCGTGATCGAGCGTCAGGCGATGAGACAGCGCCGGCTCGAAATCCGCCGCGAACGCGGCATCGGCGATGTGTTTCGCCAGCCCGGCGTGATTGGCGATGACGGGATTCTTATAGACCTTGCGCATGAAGGGCTCGGGCGGGCCTTCATTCTCCGGCCCGATGCCGATGCATACCGCCGGCAGATTGTTGAGAAAGAAATTGACCCAATGATCGGTCGCGATCTCGACGACGACGTCGGGTTTGAGCGCGCGCAGCCGCGTGCCGACCTTGTCGTAGGCCGACACCAACCCGCTGCGGACCTCGGGCGTGAAATTGTCCCATTCGCGCGCCACGAGCGGTGCGTGGCTCGCGGCGAAAATCCCAACCAATTCAGCCATGGAGATAATCCTTCGGCAGCGACCGCAGGCCGGCGATGAACTCCGGATCCGTCACACCGCTATATTGGTAGTAGAAACGCAGCAGGTACGCGTTGACGCGCGGCGCCAGCACGTTGATGTCGTGCGTCTCGAGCGCCCGAACCACTGCCTGCTCCAGCTTATAGCGAGTCAGCACGGCGGCCCGGTCCGTACGATATTCCTCGCGCAGCTTGGGGTCGCCCAAATCGTACATCAGCTTCGAGAGCCAGTAATCGGTCGCCATCGGCGTATCCTGCTATGCGCGTTGCGATTCCGCCAGCGCGGCGAGCGACGGCCAGGCGGCGGGCGCCCGCGCCTTCGCCGCCGCCTCGCCGGGCGGCAGTGTCACGTCCCAATCGCGCGCGATGAAGCGGAAGCCGGTGACGCCGTCGGACTGGGCCGACGCGAGCCATTGGATCGGCGGTCCCATCAACGCCGGGTTCAAGAGCTTCACCTTGTCGCGCGGAAAGTCGGGCGGAAAGAACGCGGTGTCGGTCGGGCCGCCAGGCACCAGCACGTTGGCGGTGACGCCGGTGCCCGCCAGCTCCTTCGCCCACACCGC
>JASHUX010000147.1 GCA_030039775.1 Alphaproteobacteria bacterium
CGGCGTCCTGCAGGTGGCGGCGCCGCGCAAGCGGCTCTATACGCCGACCGGCTACATCTTCATTTTGTGGATGGTGGGCTCGGGCCTTGTGCTGGTGGCGATCGCGTCGTTGTTCATGCGCAACCAAGTGCGCGCCCTGCGTCGCCTCGCCGACGCCGCCGACAGTTTCGGCAAGGGCCGCGACGTGCCGAACTTCCGACCTGAGGGGGCCACCGAGGTGCGGCGCGCCGCGGCGGCGTTCCTCAAGATGCGCGAACGCTTGCAACGTCAACTGACCCAGCGCACCGAGATGCTGGCCGGCGTCTCGCACGATTTGCGCACGCCGCTGACCCGCATGCGGCTCGCGCTCGAGTTTCTAGGCAACAACCCCGCCGTGGCCGAGTTGCAGCATGATGTCGCGGTGATGCAGCGCATGGTCGAAGGCTATCTGGACTTCGCCAAGGGCGAGGGCGGCGAGGAACCGGAGCCGACCGATCTCGCCGCGCTGGTGGAAGAGGCGGCGACCGCGGCGCGTCGTCAGGGTGCCGACGTCACGGTGACCACGCCCGATCAATGCGTGTTGCCGTTGCGGCCGGATGCGATACATCGATGCCTCGCCAACGTGGTCGGCAACGCCCAGCGGCACGGCGGACGCATTTGGCTGACGGTGACGCCGCTTTCCGACAGCGTTGCCGTCCTGATCGACGACAATGGGCCCGGAATCCCGGCAGCCGAGCGCGAGAATGTCTTCCGTCCATTTGTCCGGCTCGATTCCGCGCGCAGCCCCACGACCGAGGGCGTGGGACTAGGCCTTACCATCGCCCGCGACGTGGCGCGCGGCCATGGCGGCGACCTCAGGCTCGAGGATTCGCCGAAGGGTGGCCTGCGCGTACGGCTGGTGTTGCCGCGCTGAAACAAAGGGCCGCCCGATGGGCGGCCCTTTACACACTGGCAGCGACCAAAAAGTTATTTCGCGGCGCGCTTCGCGGCGAAGTCTTTGAATTCCTCGAAGCAATCGGTGAAGCGCTTGTTGAGCACGCCGAACGCCTCGTCTTGGGTCTTGGTGACGAGCTCGGCGAGCTCGCGGGTCGCGGCCAGCGCCTTTTCGTAGGACGCTTTGGCGAGTTCCGCGTTCTTGGCGAGCTTTTCCTCGGCGCCGCCGGGAACGGTCAACTCCTTCAACGCCGTGGAGGCTTCCTCGATCGCGGCGCTGGCGATCTCGACTTGCCGCTTGACCAAGGCCTGGATGCCGTCGACGGCAACCTGATTGGCCTGGGTGAAGGCGTCGAAATTCTTGCGCTGGGCGGCGATCACGCTGTCTACGTCAAAGGTGGGAAACGTAAAGCCGGCAAACGCCTTGCCGACCTCGGTATCGAAGAAATTCTTGCCGTTGTTCATGGCGGTGGTCCTGTGTTTCCTGGTTCGGCTCGGGGTTCGCTTGGTTCGCGTGACAGTTCTCATGTGAGGAGAAATGTTGCACTGCACAATGACCGGAATATGGCGGAAGCCTGCCCTCCCGTCAAGGGCTTCGGCGAAATTTATTGCGCCGCGAAAATGGCCTTTATGTGACCGATTACGCCGGGCCGGCGCTGAACGGCCCCGCTTTAAGTCGCCGGTCCAGGGCGGCCATGGTCTTGGCCAGGTCTTCGCTGTCGTCATCGAGGAACGTACGGAACGTTGCGGCATAAGTCCCGGTCAATGCCATGCAACGCACGCTCCCGCGCCAACCTTGAGCCGAGTAGCCTGCGCCTTCGAGCATCCACGCCATTGCGTTGAGGGTGGCCGGCACCCCACAAATCGCGGCCGGATCGCCGACGCTGCCGCGGATGATGGCCTTGAGAGCGGGACGATGTCGCTTTAGTGCGTCAAAACGCCGCATCATCAGCTCGAACAATTTTTCCCGCGGACTGCCCTCGGCTTCGCCGCCCGACAACACGGTCTCGCTGACCTGATGCGTGAAGCCGGCGAGCAGGCTGGGCTTGGTGCGGAACGCAGCGAATGCGTCGCCAAGACCGATACCGGCGGCTTGGGCGATTTCACCCATGCCGAGATTGCGCCAGCCTTTGCTTGCCGCAAGATCGAGTGCGGCGGCGATCAGCTTCGACTTGGCGTCGCTCGGCGGTTGTGCCGCGCGACCAGACCGCGCCGACGATTTTCGCGCACGTGGCATGCGGACCTCCCTCGCACCTGGTTTTCTAAGAATAGGAATATCGCGACGATCCCGCCAGTTCCGCCTCGCCGAGGCGCATGCTAGCGTCCGGCAAAACAACCGAGGATGGCGCTATGACAACTCCTGCGACACAAGCCGCCGCTTTTCCCACCGCCGATCGCGCCGGCGAAGGCCGCAACGAACCCAACGCCGCCGACCGGTTGCTGCACACCTTGAAGACCCACGGCATCGATTATTTCTTCGCCAACGCCGGCACCGATTTCGCGTCGATCATCGAGGGCTTCGCCCGCGCGTTCGAAAGCGGCACGCCGGTGCCGAAGCCAATGGCGGTGCCGCACGAAAACGCGGCGGTCGCGATGGCGCACGGCTATTACATGATCACCGGCCGGCCGCAGGCGGTGATGGTGCACACCAATGTCGGCACCGCGAACACACTCAACGCGCTGATCGACGCGAGCCGCGACAATGTCCCGCTGATCCTGATGGCAGGGCGCACACCGCTGACCGAGCACGGCATCACCGGTGCGCGCAACGCCTACATCCACTGGGGCCAGGAAATGTACGACCAGGCCGGGATGCTGCGCGAAATGGTGAAGTGGGATTACGAGCTGCGCCTCCCCGAGCAAGTGGAGGAAGTGGTTTCGCGTGCGCTCGAGATCGCGATGACGGAGCCGCGCGGGCCGGTTTATCTGTCGCTACCCCGGGAAGTGTTAGCAGCTGCTGCGGCGCACGTCGAAGCCTCGCCGCTGCGCGCGCCCCCCGCCGCGCCCTATCCCGACCCGGCGGCAATCGCGACCCTGGCCGAATGGCTGCTGGCGGCAGCGAAGCCGCTGATCGTCACCTCCGCGCTCGGGCGTTATCCCGCCGCCGCCGATGCGCTGGCACGGTTCGCCGATCGCTACGCCGTCGCGGTCGCCAACTCGGTCCCGCGCTTCGTCAACATTCCCCATTCGCACCCAATGAATTTGGGCCAGCAAGTGGTGC
>JASHUX010000148.1 GCA_030039775.1 Alphaproteobacteria bacterium
CGCGCCGTCGAGCGCGCGATCGACGGTGGCGATATCGCGCGACAGGAGCTGATTGCCGCCCGCGATGGCGCGGCGCCGCTTCATCGCCGCCTCCGCCAGCAGCTTGCGCGTTCGCGCATAGGCGCCGTCGCCGTTCTTGTCGGAAACGGTTTCGATGAACGCATCCCACTGCCGGAGCTGAGCATAACGCTGCGACATGCTCTTCAGGCGGCTCGAGAAAGCCTTGCGCTCCGTCGCCGGCGACACTTCCTTGAACGACGACAGCAACGAACGCAGCCGCCGAATGGTGGTGCGGAAGTGATGCACGGTTTCGGGCGTCTTGGCCTGGCCGTTGGCCTTGAGGCGCGTCAGGTTCGCGTCATTCATCGCCACGCCCCGCCGCAAGGCGTCGCCGACGCTGGATTTACCTTTTAGACGACCCTTTTCGGCCGCTTTTTTCGTGTTTCGCGCCATGCGCGGCTTCCCCTCTCAACCAATAAGGAAGGTAGCGGTTTCGCGCAAGGGGCGGGTTGCCGTCTCTGCGCCTTTTCTAGCCAGGCAAGGTATCCGGCGCGGTGCCGACGCGGGCCGGCGCGTTCCGCTTCTCCAATTCCAACAACAAGGCGCTATGGTCGTAACCGGGACCGAATGCCGCAAGGTCCTGGAACAGGCCGGTGACCCGCTCCGCGAGCGGGAGACTGAGTTTGGCGTCGCGGGCAGTGTCGAGCACCGTGTCCAAATCCTTGACCTGATTGGCGGCGGCAAAGCCCGGCAGGAAGCGCCGGTTGAGCATACGCTGGCCGTGCTCTTGCAGGATGCGGCTGTCGGCAAAGCCGCCTATCAAAGCCTGCCGTACCGCCGCGGGATCGGCACCGCCGGCCGCAGCGAGCAACAGTGCCTCCGCCACCGCGCCGATGGTGATGCCCACGATCGCCTGGTTGCACAGCTTGGCGAGCTGGCCCGCGCCCGATGGGCCGACCAGCGTGGGCCTGCCTAATGCCGTGAACACCGGCTGTGCCCGGGCGAAATCCTCGGCCTTGCCGCCGGCCATAATCACCAGTTTGCCGTCGCGGGCGCCGCCGGTACCGCCGCTCACCGGCGCGTCGATGTGAGCGATACCGAGTGCGGCGAGACGTTGGGCGTTGCTCCGCGCGGTCGCTGGCGGGATCGAGCTCATGTCGATCACCAAGGCGCGCTTGTGTATTGCATCGGCGGCCTTGGGGCGGCCGAATAACACGTCCTCGACCGCCGGGCCGTTGGTCAGCATCGTGATGATGATATCGGCGTTGCGTACTGCCTCGGCGGCGCTGGGTGCGACCGTCGCGCCCTGCGCCTTCAGGGGCTCGGTCTTGGCCGGCGTCCGGTTCCACACCGTGACTGGAAATCCCGCTTTCAAAAGATTAGCCGTCATCGGCGCGCCCATTAGCCCGATACCAAGAAAGGCGATGCGTTCGGTCATGTCGTTTACTCCTTGTGTCCTTGAGCCGCGGCGGCGCCCGCAAATTTGAACCACCAAGGCACAAAGACACCAAGTTCATTCCTTCTGGTCCTTTGGTATCTTGGTGGTTAGAGACCTTCAACTCAATCGCGGATGGCCCCCTGCGGGCCGACGACGAGCGCTGGTGCTTCTTGGTCGCCCCGCCAAATCGACCAGTCCCGCGCTTATTAGACGTTCGACCGTCGCCTCGAAATGCCGCGCGGTGCCGGGTCGGTCGGCGCCTTCGAGCCAGTTCTGATCCAGAAACGAGGCGAGGGCAGGCTGCCGCAAGGCCGTCTCCCATAGAATGCCGAGCAGCGACGCTATCGCTTCTTCGCGCTCGCGCGCCATACCCGTTAGGAGCGTTGCGCGCTCGGCTGCGACGCGATGACCGGTCTCGGGGCCGGGACCGAGACCGAATTCCGGCGCGCGCCGCCGTCGCCCATCCGCCATTTGCCAATGCGCGATTTCGTGGAGAAGAACATAGGCCTCCGTGCCCGATCGCATGATCCGGCCGTCCCAGCCGAAGCTGCGCGACGGCGCGCCGGGCCGGATCGGAACCCCGAGTCGGCGGGCCAACCGCACGACCGCGAGGCGATGCGCTTCCGCCTGCGGCCGCGCTGCGCGCGCGGACCCGGTCTCGGCGATCCGCGCGAAGGCCGTCCGGGCATGACGCTCGCGCAAATGTGACGCGAACGTCGCCTTTAGGACGGCAAGCAGGTCATGGGCGACGGGGGTTAGAATCATCGGGCAATGGGCGGAAGATGAAACTTAATTCAGCACTAGCCAAGCGGTCCGCTTGGTACGATGTCCGGGAAAGCATTCCTGACCGTTTGGGCAACTTCCCATGGTGGCTTTTAGCCCACGTAAAACGCAGGTCCGCCATACCGCGGGGGGCTGGACGCGCCCATCGAACCGTATTATCCCAAGCGGCTTTGATTTGACGGATTTGTGCCAATCCGGGGGTCCATTGGTTAACGCCGGAAATCGCGCTCCGCCGGGAGTAAGCTTGGCGGAGGTCGGCTTTTGGCAATGCCCGCACACCGGGCGCAAGCGCCGCGCAAGACGCGGCCCGGTGTCGTAGAGGAGAATGGGTTTGCAGCCGACCGACATTGCCGATCCGGACTACTTCCACAAGGTTGTCGACTGTCAGTGGGCATGTCCTGCCCACACCCCGGTGCCGGAGTATATCCGGCTGATCGCGGCGGGACGTTATACCGACGCCTTCATGATCAACTGGCACAGCAATGTTTTTCCCGGGATTTTGGGCCGCACCTGCGATCGGCCGTGCGAGCCGGCTTGCCGCCGCGGCCGGGTCGAGAAAGAGCCGGTGGCGATCTGCCGCTTGAAGCGCGTCGCCGCGGACAATAAGGACGATGTCCGCGCGCTCTTGCCCAAGCCGGTGGCGCTCAGGAACGGCAAGCGCATCGCGCTGGTCGGGGCCGGCCCGGCGTCGCTGACGGTGGCGCGCGATCTGGCGCCGCTCGGCTATCACTGCGTCCTGTTCGATTCCGATCCGCAGGCCGGCGGCATGATCCGCAGCCAGATTCCGAAATTCCGCCTGCCGGAAGCGATCATCGACGAGGAGGTCGGCTACGTCACCGGGCTCGGCATGGAGTTGCGGCTCGGACAACGCATCCACAGCCTGAAGGCGCTGATCGACGAAGGCTACGACGCGATTTTCGTCGGCTCCGGCGCGCCGCGCGGCCGCGATCTCGACATTCCCGGCCGCAAGGAAGCCGCGGCCAACATCCATATCGGCATCGACTGGCTGTCGAGCGTGTCGTTCGGCCACATCACCCATATCGGCAAGCGCGTCATCGTGCTCGGCGGCGGCAACACGGCGATGGATTGTTGCCGCTCGTCAAAGCGGCTCGGCGGCGAAAGTGTTACTGTTGTGGTGCGCAGCGGTTACGAGGAGATGAAAGCCTCGCCGTGGGAGAAGGAAGATGCGCAACACGAAGGCATCCCGATCCTGAATTTCCTGGTGCCAAAAGAATTTTTGCACACCAACGGCAAGCTCACCGGCATGCGGTTCGAGAAGGTCGCGGCGCAGTACGACGAGAAAGGCCGGCGCAATCTGGTCCCGACCGGCGAGCCCGACGTCGACATGCCGTGCGACGATGTACTGGTCGCGGTCGGTCAAGAGAACGCCTTCCCGTGGATCGAGCGCGATATCGGCCTCGAGTTCGATCGCTGGGGCATGCCCAAGCTCGATCCCAAGACTATGCAGTCGACCATCCCAACCGTGTTCTTCGGCGGCGATTCCGCGTTCGGTCCGAAAAACATCATTTGGGCGGTGGCGCACGGGCACGAGGCGGCGATCTCGATCGACAAACTGTGCCGGGGCGACGACGTCAACGAACGCCTGCCGCCCATGGTGAACCTGTCCAGCCAGAAGATGGGCATTCACGAATGGAGCTATGACAACGACATCGCGCCGGACAAGCGCTACCGCGTGCCGTTGCGCGAGCTCAATGTCGCGTTGAAGGACATCAAGGTCGAAGTCGAGCTCGGCTACGACCAGAAAATGGCGCTGAAGGAAGCGGAGCGCTGTCTGAACTGCGACGTGCAGACCGTGTTCGCGACGCCGCTCTGCATCGAATGCGACGCCTGCGTCGATATCTGCCCGATGGATTGCATCAGCTTCACCGACAATGCTGACGAGGACACGCTGCGCAACGGCCTCCACGTTCCGGCGCTAAACCGCGCACAGGACCTTTACATCTCGTCGACGCTCAAGACCGGGCGCGTGATGGTGAAGGACGAAGACGTTTGCCTGCATTGCGGGCTGTGTGCCGAGCGCTGCCCGACCGGCGCCTGGGATATGCAGAAATTTTATCTGGAGACCGCGCAGGCGGAAAACGCATGCCTCAGTCGATAACCGGCATCAACGATTTCGTCGTCAAGTTCGCCAACGTCAACGGCTCGGGCTCGGCGAGCGCCAACCTGCTGTTCGCGAAGTCGATTATGCGGATGGGCGTGCCGGTCGCGACGCGCAACATCTTCCCCTCCAACATCCAGGGCCTGCCGACGTGGTACGAGGTGCGCGTCTCCGGCAAGGGCTATCGCGGGCGCCGCGGCGGCGTCGACCTGATGGTGCCGATGAATCCGCAGACCTGGGATCAGGACATCGCCGAGGTCGAGCCGGGCGGCTACGTGTTTTACGATTCGACGCGGCCGATCCCGAAATCCAAGTTCCGCTCCGACATCAACGTGATCGGCATGCCGCTGACCGAGATCGTCAACAGCGCCTATACCGACGCGCGGCAGCGGCAACTGTTCAAGAATATCGTGTATGTCGGCGCCCTGTCGGCGCTGCTCAACATCGACCCGCAGGCGATCGAGGAACGGATCGCCGAGCAGTTCAAGGGCAAGGACAAGCTGATCCAGCCGAATTACCACGCGCTGCACATGGGCCGGGATTATGCGCTCAAGCACCTGACGTGCCCGCTCGGCATCCGGGTAGAACGCGCCGACGCGGTCGGCGACAAGATCTTCATCGACGGCAACAACGCGGCGGCGCTGGGCGCCGTCTATGGCGGCGCCACCTTCGCCGCTTGGTATCCGATCACGCCGTCCTCGTCGCTGGCGGAAGCGTTCCAGAATCATTGCCGTCGCTATCGCAGCGATAAGGTCTCGGGCAAGAACCGGTTCGCCATCATTCAGGCCGAGGACGAGCTCGCCTCGATCGGCATGGTGATCGGCGCTGCATGGAATGGGTCGCGCGCTTTTACCTGTACCTCGGGGCCGGGCATTTCGCTGA